>JBPCNM010000133.1:0-6371 GCA_051001255.1 Solirubrobacteraceae bacterium | reverse complement strand
ATGTAGTTCCGGTTCCAGATCGGCTCGAACATCATGTTCGCGAACCGGAACGCCATCACGTTCTGGACGGTCTCCTTGCCCAGGTAGTGGTCGATGCGGAACACCTGGCGCTCGCGGAACGCGTCGGCGACGACCGCCTGCAGCGCGCGCGCCGACCCGAGGTCGGTGCCGAACGGCTTCTCGATGATGCAGCGGACGTCGACCTTGGGGTGGCGGTGCAGGCCGGCCGCCTTGATCTGCTCGACGATGACCGGGAAGAACTCCGGCGCGGTCGAGAGGTAATAGTCGCGGTTGAGCGGCAGGCCGGCCTCCTCGTCGAGCGCGTCGAGCGCCTTGGCCAGCGCCTTGTAGCCCTCCGGGTCGTCGAAGTTCGAGGGGATGTACTGGACGTGGTCGAGCAGCCCGTCGAGCACCTCCGCGTCGGTTTCGCGACGCGAGTGCTCGCAGATCGAGGCGCGCACTTCCTCGCGGAAGTCGTGGTCGCCCTTCTCCCGCCGCGCGACGCCGACCAGCTTGAAGCGCTCGGGCAGCGCGCCCTCGTGGGCGAGGTTGTAGAGCGCCGGCAGCAGCTTGCGGTGCGCGAGGTCGCCCGTCGCCCCGAAGATGACCAGCGTGGTGGGCGGCACGGGCAGCCGCTCGAGCCCTTCGACGAGCGGGTTCTCGCCGGCCTGCGTGGCGAGCGCGTCGACGGCCATCCGCGCTCAGCTCCCGGACGCCCGCTCGACCGCGTGCCCGCCGAACTGGTTGCGCAGCGCGGCCAGGACGCGGTGGGTGTAATCGCCCTCGCCGCGCGAATAGAAGCGCGCGTAGAGCGAGGCGGTGATGACCGGGGTCGGGACGTCGAGGTCGATGCCGTCGACGATCGTCCAGCGCCCCTCGCCGGAGTCCGACACGTGGCCCTTGAGCGCCTCGAGGTCGTTGCCCTCGGCCGCGAACGCGCTCTCGGCCAGCTCGCACAGCCAGGAGCGCACGACCGAGCCGCGGTTCCAGAGGCCCGCGACCTCCTTCATCTCGATCGGGAACTTCGACTTGTGCATCAGCTCGAAGCCCTCGGCGTAGGCCTGCATGATCCCGTACTCCACGCCGTTGTGGACCATCTTCACGAAGTGGCCCGCGCCCGAGTCGCCGAAGTGGCGCCAGCCGTCGGGCGGGGCGAGCACGTCGAGGATCGGCGCGAGCCGGCCGACGGATTCCTCGTGGCCGCCGACCATCATGCAGTAGCCGACCTCCAGCCCCCACACGCCGCCCGACGTCCCCACGTCGATGTAGTGGATCCCGGAGGCGTCGAGCTCGGAGGCGCGGCGCACGTCGTCGTGCCAGTTGGAGTTGCCGCCGTCGACGATCGTGTCACCCTCCTCCAGCAGGGCGGCGAGCGTGGCGACGGTCTCCTCGGTCGCGCCCCCGGCGGGCACCATGAGCCACACCATGCGCGGGGCGTCGAGCTTGGCGACGAGGTCCTCCAGCGAGGAGGCGCCGCTCGCGCCATGCCCCTCCGCGGCCGCGACGGCGTCGGAGGAGAAGTCGAACGCGACGACCTGGTGGTCCGAGTCGCGGTGGATGCGATGGACCATGTTGCCGCCCATCTTGCCGAGGCCGACGAAGCCGAGTTTCACTGGAGCTGCTCCTGGAGTCGGGTGATGGCGCCCGCCGGATCGGCGGCCGGCAGCCGCACGCGCGCGGCCGGCAGGCCGTGGTCGCGCAGGGTCTGCAGGTCGCCGTCGGCCTGGGCGTCGATGAGCGTGCGGAACGAGTAGGGCTTGCCGGGCACGTCGAGGTCCGCGGTCGAGTCGTGGACGAGCTGGAGGAAGCGCCCGGTGGCCGGCCCGCCCTTGTGGAACTGGCCGGTGGAGTGCAGGAAGCGCGGGCCGTAGCCGAAGGTGGTGGCCACGCCGTAGCGCTCGATCAGCTGCGCGCGCAGGCCGCCGATCGCGGTGTCGACCGCGCCGTCGTAGGGCAGGTAGCCCATGATCGCGACATAGCCCGGCGTGGCGAGGCCCTCGAGCAGCTCGCCGAGCGCGCCGTCCTGCACGCCCTCCGGCGCGCCCTGCTCGAGCACCTTGGCGGTGTTGTCCTTGGCCTCCTGGACGTTGGGCTGGTCGAACGGGTTGAGCTCCAGCGCCCAGCCGGCGACCGCGGTGGCGAACTCGGCGAGGAAGAACAGCCGCCCGAGGTCGTTGGCGCCTGCGGCGGTCAGCGTGATCGTCGGGTGCCCGGCCGCCGCCAGGGCGCGGACGGCGTCGGCGTGGCGCGCGTCGGGCGCATCGGCGTCGCGCAGGTGCACGAAGACGCGGTCGTCGCCGTAAGCCGAGGCGTCCACCAGCGGCTCGTCGGAGATCGGGAGGATCCCCCGCACGCGCTTGCCGGTCGACTCGGCCACGAGCTGCTCGGCCCAGATGCCGAACGAGCTCAGCGGCGGGTCGACGACGAACGTGAGCTTGTCGCGCCCGCGCCGGGCCAGCTCGCCGAGCCCCGCGCCGAGCCACAGGCCCGAGTTGCCCTCGGGCAGCTCGCAGTTCTCCGCCGCCACCTGGGCGCCCTCGAGCACCGCCTGCACATCGACGCCCGCCAGCGCGGCGGGGACGATGCCGAACGGCGAGAGCGCAGAGTAGCGCCCGCCGATCTCGGGGTCCGAGAGGAAGACGTGGCGGAAGCCCTCGTCCTCGGCCAGCCGGTGCATCGACGTGCCGGGATCGGTGATCGCGACGAAGTGGCGCGGATCGGGCTGCAAGCCGCGGAAGTACGCCAGCAGCGCGTTGGGCTCGATCGTGCCGCCCGACTTGGAGGAGACGACGAACAGCGTGGTGGCGACGTCGACCGCGTCGGCGACGGCCTGCACCGCCAGCGGCTCGGTCGAGTCGAGGACATGCAGGCGCAGCGCGCCCGCCGACGGCGGGCTTGAGCGGCGGAAGACCTCGGGTGCGAGGCTGGAGCCGCCCATGCCGAGCAGGACCACGTCGGTGAGGCCGTCCTCGCGCGCGCCGCGCACGAAGTCGGTGATCGCCGGGAGGTCGTCGAGGACCTTGTCGGCGATCGTCAGCCAGCCGAGCCGGTCGTCGAGCTCCGGCGTGCCGGCGGGCGCCCACAGCGTGCCGTCCTTGCGCCAGATCCGGCGCACGACGGCGTCGGCGGCCGCCTGGCGCAGCCGGTCGGCGACCGGCTGCTCGAGCGCGTCGGGCAAGTCGGCCTCCAACGAGGCGGGGCGCCCGGTGACGATCGCCTCGCGCTTGGCCTCGATCCCGGAGAGGAGCTTGTTCATCGGCACGACGAACGCGTCGATGCCGTCGCGGAGCAGCTGGTCGGTCACGTCGTCTAGGTCGATGCCGGCGCCGGCCAGCGCGGCGAGGTCGACGCCGGGGTCCTCGGCGGCGGTCGCGCCGGTCACCCCGCCCGCCCCCGCGGCGGCCTGCAACGTCGGCAGCGGCATCGTGTTGACCGTGTGCGGCGCGACGAGGCCGTACACGTAGAGCGTCTCGGGGTAGTCCGGGCTCTTGACGCCGGTCGAGGCCCACAGCGGCCGTTGGACGGGGCAGCCGCCCTCGCGCAGCGCGGCGAACTCCGCGCCGCCGAACACGCGCTGGAACGCCTGGTAGGCGGCCCGCGCGTTGGCCAGCCCCGCGCGCCCCTGGAGGTCCTCGCGGCCGGCGGCGGCCAGCCGCTTGTCGACCTCGGAGTCCACGCGCGAGACGAAGAAGGAGGCGACGGAGTGGCGGTCGAGCGGCAGCCCCTCGGCGTGCCGGCGCTCCATCGCGCTGATGAACGCACGCATCACGTCCTCGTAGGCGGCCACGCCGAACAGCAGCGTGACGTTGACGTTCATGCCCTCGTACAGGGCCGTCTGGATCGCCGGGATCCCCGCGGGCGTGGCGGGGATCTTGATCATCAGGTTCGGGCGGTCGACGAGGCCCCAGTACAGCCGGGCCTGCTCGAGCGTCCCCTCGGTGTCGTGCGCCAGGCGCGGGGCCACCTCGAGCGAGACGTAGCCGTCGAAGCCGCCGGTGTCGTCGTAGACGGAGCGCAGCACGTCGGCGGCGAGCTGCACGTCGCGCACCGCCAGGCGGCGGTAGACCTCGCGCGCGGAGAGCCCCTCGCGCGCGGCCGCGGCGATGTCCTCGTCGTAGTCGGGCGAGCCGAGGATCGCCTTCTCGAAGATCGCCGGGTTCGACGTGACGCCGCGCAGGGAGTCCTCCTGGACCATGCGGGCCAGCTCCCCGCTCTCGATCATGCCGCGGCGGATCTGGTCGAGCCAGACGCTGGTGCCCGCGGCGGTCAGGGCCGCGAGCCGCTCGTTGACCTGGGTGACGCTCATGCTGCGTTCGTACCCCCCTCGTGCCTGTCTCGCCCGACAGCCTTCCTGCCTCGCGCTGCGCGCTCGTCATCGCTGCGCTCGGGATGCTCCTGACCGGCGCCTTCGGAGTGCCTCGCCAGAACCGCCCGCGCGCGCTCGGCGACCGCCTCGCCGGTGAACCCGAAGTGCTTGTAGAGATCCTTCGCGGGCGCGGAGGCGCCGAAGCCCTCCATCGCGACGACATCGCCGTCGTCGCCGACCCAGCGGTGCCAGCCGATCGGGCTGGCCGCCTCGACCGCGACGCGCGCACGGACCGCGGGCGGCAGCACCGCATCGCGATAGGGGCGGTCCTGCTCGGCGAAGCGGTCCAGGCAGGGCATCGAGACCAGCCGTACCCGAATGCCGTCGGCTTCGAGCAGCTTCGCGGCGTCATGCGCGACGTGCACCTCCGATCCGGTCCCCATCAGGACCACCTGCGGCTCGCCGCCCGCGGTGTCTTCCAGCACGTAGGCGCCGCGCTCGATCGCGTCGTCGGGCACGCCGGCCGGATCCCACACCGGCAGGCCCTGGCGCGAGAGCGCCAGCGCGGTCGGGCGGTCGGTCTGGCGCAGGGCGTGGCGCCAGGCCAGCGCGGTCTCGTTGAAGCCGGCGGGCCGCACCACGTCGAGGTTGGGCGTCGCGCGCAGCGTCACGAGCTGCTCGATCGGCTGGTGCGTGGGGCCGTCCTCGCCGAGGCCGATCGAGTCGTGGGTGAAGACGAACGTCGACGGGATGCGCATGATCGCGGCCAGCCGGATCGAGCCCTTCATGTAGTCGCTGAAGATGAGGAAGCCCGAGCCGAAGGCGCGCAGCCCCATCAGCACCAGCCCGTTGACGATCGCGCCCATGGCGTGCTCGCGGATGCCGAAGTGCAGGTTGCGCCCGCCGTACTCGCCCGCCGTGACGTCGCCGCCGCCGTCGATCAGCGTGAGCGTGGAGGGGGCGAGGTCGGCCGAGCCGCCGACCAGCTCGGGCACCTCCCCCGCGGCCCACTGGATCACCTCCTGCGACGCCTTGCGGGTGGCGATCATGCCCGCGTCCGGGCCCTTCTGCGGGATGCCGGCCCCGAAGCCGTCAGGCAGCGCTCCCGCCAGGCAGCGCTCCAGCTCGGCGGCCTCGGGCCCGTGCGCGGCGCGGTAGGCCTCGAACGCGTCGAGCCACTCGGCCCGCTGCTCGTCGCCGCGCTCGACGCACGCGCGAAAATGCTCCAGCGCCTCGTCGGGGACGAAGAACGGCTCGAGGCTCGGGAAGCCGTAGCCCTCCTTGGTCAGCCGGATCTCCTCCTCGCCGAGCGGCGAGCCGTGCGCGCCGTGCGTGTCCTGCTTGTTCGGCGAGCCGGGCGCGATGTGCGTCCGCACGACGATCAGGCTCGGGCGGCCGGTCTCCTGCTGCGCCGCGTCGACGGCGGCCTCGACCCGGTCGAGGGCGATGTCCTCCTGCAGGTTCTGGACGTGCCAGCCGTAGGCCGCGTAGCGCGCGCCGACGTCCTCGGAGAACGCCAGCGCGGTGTCGCCCTCGATCGAGATGTGGTTGTCGTCGTAGAAGCCGATCAGCCGGCCGAGGCCGAGGTGGCCGGCGATCGAGGAGGCCTCGGATGCGATGCCCTCCTCCATGTCGCCGTCGGACGCGACGAAGTAGGTGAAGTTGTCGATCGGGGTGTGCGCGCCGCGGTTGCAGCGGGCGGCCAGCATGCGCTCGCCGAGCGCCATCCCGACGGCGGTGGAGAGGCCCTGGCCGAGCGGGCCGGTGGTCGTCTCCACGCCGGGCACGTGGCCGTACTCCGGATGGCCCGCGCACGGCGAGTCGAGCTGGCGAAAGCGCTTGATCTGATCGAGCGTGACGTCGTAGCCGGAGAGGTGCAGCGTCGAGTACAGGAGCATCGACGCGTGCCCGCAGGAGAGCACGAAGCGGTCGCGGCCTGGCCAGTCGGGGTGCGCGGGCGCGTGGCGCATCACCCGTGTGTAGAGCACGTACGCGATCGGCGCCAGCGCCATCGGCGTCCCGGGATGGCCGGAGTTCGCCTGCTGGACGGCGTCCATCGAAAGCG
>JBPCNM010000132.1:0-2537 GCA_051001255.1 Solirubrobacteraceae bacterium | reverse complement strand
GGGTCGCGCCGCGCGGGCTCATCCTCTCCTCGCCGGCACTGCGAACGCTGCCGATCTCGCGCGCGCAGCGCTTGGCGCTGCGCGTCGCGCGCCGGCTCGCGCCCGACCTCGGCGCGCCGAACCGGCTGCCCGTCGACAAGCTCTCCCACGACCCCGCCGAGATCGCCGCCTACCGCGCCGACGAGCTCGTGCACGACCGCATCACGCCGCGACTCTTCGACTTCCTCGTCGATGCCGGCGCCGCGGCCCGGCGGGACGCGCCGCGCCTGACGGTGCCGACGCTCCTGGTGGTGGCCGGCGCGGACCGGCTCGTCGATTCCGTGGGCGCGCGCGAGTTCGCGGCGGCGCTGGCGCCGGGGGTCGGGACGCTGCACTGGTACGACGGGCTCTACCACGAGCTGTTCAACGAACGCGAGCCGGACCGCGCCCGCGTGCTCGGCGACGTCGTCGCCTGGCTCGAGCCCCGGCTCGCGGTCAGCGCGGGCTGACGACGGCCCGCACCGGCCATGCCAGCGCCGGCCACGGCAGCGCCCGCTCGGCCGCCGCGAGCACGCAGTACTCCGTCGCGGGCCCGAGCGTCATCTGGCGCTGCCACGCGGAGCCCTCGCCCGCAAGCGCGTCCGTCAGCGCGGCGTGGAACGCGCCGTAGGCCATGCCCGCCGGCTTGCCGAGCCACGCCGCCCAGCCGGGGCGCTCGGGGAGGAGCGGCCCGCAGACGTGGCCCATGATCCCGGCGACGCCCCGGTCCGCCGCTGCCGCCGCGGCGTCGTGCGGCGCCTGGCGTGCGCCCGACACGGCGGCCGCGTTGAGCGTCCCGAGCGCGGCGAAGTCCTCGACGAGGTACCAGTCCTCGTACCCGGCCTGCCCGCCGAGCCACGGCACCGCGTCGAGTGCCACCGCGGCGGTCGACCCCATCCCGGCGGGCGCGCCGTCGCGCAGGCTCGCGTGGAACGCGGCGAGCCGCGCCTCGTAGTTGGCGGTGGCGACGTCCGCGGCGCGGACGTGCCAGAAGACGTAGGCCAGCACGAAGGGCAATCCTAGACGGGGTCAGACCCCGTTCAGGTTCCCCGCGTATGTAAAGAGTGCGCGGCACCGTTTACGTGCGCGCTCACCTCGTCGCCCGAGCGCGGTTTGACCGCTGCGCGCCGACGGTCTGTAGCGTCCCGGCGGCATGGAGGTCAAGCGCGGCGCACTGATGGCAGCGATCCTCGGGTCCGCCGTCGTGGCGGTCGACGCCACGGTGGTCAACGTCGCGCTGCCGACGATCGCCGACGAGCTGGGCGGCGGTCTGGCCGGTCAGCAGTGGGTTGCGAACGCCTACCTGCTCACGCTCGCCTCGCTGATCCTCGTCTCCGGCTCGCTCTCCGACCTCTACGGGGAGCGCCGGGTGTTCACGCTCGGCGTAGCCGGCTTCGGCGTCGCGTCGCTGCTGTGCGCGCTGGCGCCGAGCGTCGAGCTGCTGGTGGTGGCGCGCGCGCTGCAGGGCGTCTCCGGGGCGCTGCTGACCCCGGCGTCGCTGGCGATCATCGTGGCGGTCTTCCCGGAGGCCCAACGCGGCGCCGCAATCGGGTCGTGGACCGCCTGGAGCGGGATCGGCTACCTCGCCGGTCCGCTGATCGGAGGGCAGATCGTCGACACCGTGTCCTGGCGCTGGGTGTTCGCGCTCAACGTCCCGCTCGTCCTCCTCACGCTGGTCCTCGCGAGCCGCTACGTGCCGGCGGGCCGGGAGCTGGGCGGGCGTCGCCCGCGGCTCGACGTGACGGGCGCACTGCTCTGCGCCGTCGGCCTGGCCGGGCTCTCGTTCGGCCTGATCGAGCAGCCGGTGCTGGGCTGGAGCGACCCGCTCGTGATCGTGCCGCTGGTCACGGGGGCGCTGCTGTTCGCAGCGTTCGTCGCCTACGAGCGTCACACGCCGGCGCCGATGCTCCCGCTCGAGCTGTTCGGGCGGCGCAACTTCACGGTCGCCAACCTGGAGACGTTCGCGATGTACGGGGGCATGGCGGTGCAGATGTTCTTCCTGACCCTCTTCCTCCAGCAGGTCGCCGGGTTCAGCGCGCTCGAGGCGGGCTCCGCGGGGCTGTTGCCCACGCTCGTCATGTTCATGCTCTCGCGGCGCTTCGGCGCGCTGGCCGACCGCCACGGCCCGCGCGTGTTCATGACCGTCGGCCCGCTGCTGGTGGCGTTCGGCTTCCTCGCGCTGCTGCGGTTGGACGCCTCCACGTCCTACGCGACCGACCTCGTGCCGGCGCTGCTGCTGTACTCGCTCGGCCTGGCCATGACCGTGTCGCCGCTGACCGCGACGGTGCTTGCCGACGCCGACGCGCACGACGCGGGGATCGCCTCGGCGGTCAACAACGCCATCGCTCGCACGTCGGGCCTGCTGGCCACCGCGGCGGTGGGCGCCGTGCTCGCCGGCTTCTACGCCGACCGGCTGGACGCCGAGCTGGCGGGGCGGGAGATCACGCCGGCCCCCCCAGCCCCGGTCATCACAGCTCGCAACCGCGCGCTCGTCCCAGTCGACGAGGCCGCGGTTCCAG
>JBPCNM010000131.1:0-4035 GCA_051001255.1 Solirubrobacteraceae bacterium | reverse complement strand
CAGCAGCGCCGACCACACGACGACCCGCTCGAGGTTCTCGACGCCCGAGGAGACCGCGCCGTAGGCGCCCGCGGCGCCGGCGATGCAGGCCACGACCGCCCCCCAGCCGACGCGCTTCTCCCCGGCGCGCAGCGCCGCCACGCCGAGGCCGAGCCCACCGGCGGCCAGCACGAACGACGGCGCCATGCTGCGGATCAGCAGCGGGGGCAGCACGACGTAGAACGCGAGCAGGCCCAGCGCGACCCCGGCCCAGCCCAGCCACGCAGCGCGCGGCACGCGCGCCAGGCGTGCACGCAGGCGCGATCCACCGTCGCCCCCCGTGCCCGCTGCGGTCGTACCTGCGACGTCGGAGACGGCGCTCATCCGGCCTGCGCCCCCCGCGCCCGGCCGAACCCGAGCCTTCGCCGCAGCCCCCAGACCGACGTGACGAGCACCGGCGCCGAGACGAACAGCACGACCAGGCCCTGGATGATGTAGGTCAGGTTGGTCGCCAGCTGCGGCTCGAACACCGACGGGTCGAGGTTGCGCACCGACGTGCCGCTGATCAGCGCGCCGAACAGCAGCGCCGCGATCACCGTGCCGCCCGCCGTGTTGCGCCCCAGCAGCGCCACCGCGATCCCGAAGAACCCGACCTGGGAGACCTGGATGTCGTTGGTCGCCACCCGGAACTGCCAGCCGAGCACGTCGAGCGCCCCGGCCAGGCCGGCGAACGCGCCGCAGATCACCATCACCTTGACGTAGCTGCGCCCGGCGTGGATGCCGCCGTACTCCGCGGCGTCCGGGTTGAAGCCCACCGCGCGGACCTCGTAGCCGGTGACCGAGCGGTTGAGCAGCACCCAGAACAGCACGGTCACCACGAGCGCGACGAACAGGCCGATGTGCAGGCCCTGCAGCTCGGGATCGCCCCAGAAGACCGGCAGCCGCGCGCTCTCGAGCACGTCGTTGGAGACCGGGATCGACCGCTGGGCGGGATCGGAGCTCTGCAGCGGGCCGCCGAGCCCGAACAGGTACACGCCGGCCCACAGCGCCGTGTAGTTGAGCATGATCGTCGAGATCACCTCGTTGGCGCCGGTGGTGGCCTTGAGGAAGCCGGCGATCCCGGCCCACACCCCGCCGAACACGCATGCCGCGACGATCGCCAGCACGATGTGCGCCAGCGCGGGCATGCCGTCGAACGACGAGCCGATCCAGACCGCGCCGATGCTGCCGACGATGTACTGGCCCTGGCCGCCGATGTTGAACAGGCCCGCCCGGAACGCGAACGCGACCGCCAGGCCGACGAGGATCAGCGGCGTGGTCAGCAGCAGCGTCTGCTGCAGGTTGAGCGCCGCGAGCGACCGGTCGTCGCTCGAGATCCACGGGAAGAACCAGTTCAGCCCCGAGCCGTCGAACACCGCCTTGTACGTGTCGATCGGATTGGACCCGGTCGCGAGCACCACCAGCCCGCCGACCGCGAACGCGATCAGCGCGGTGAGGACCGGGATCAGGATGCCGCCGCCGCGCAGGTAGCCCGAGAGGCGCGAGGCGACCGTGAGCGTGCCCGGCCCCTCACCGCCGCCGCTGAGCCCCGGCGTGCTCACGCCGGCGCTCGTCCGCCGCCGAGCATCGCCACGCCCATCTCCTCGTCGGTCGCGGCGGGCGAGAGCTCGGCGACGATCCGGCCGTCGTAGATCACCAGCACGCGGTCGGCGAGCGCGCGGATCTCCTCGAGCTCGAGCGAGACGAGCAGCACGGCGCGGCCGGCGTCGCGCTGCTCGAGCAGCCGCCGGTGCACGAACTCGATCGCGCCGACGTCGAGCCCGCGTGTCGGCTGCGCGGCGACCGTGACCTGCGGCTCCTCGGCCAGCTCGCGCGCGATCACGCACTTCTGCTGGTTGCCGCCCGAGAGCGACCCCGCGGGTGTCTCGGGCCGGCCTCCGCGAACGTCGTAGCGCTCGAGCAGCGGGTGCGCCTGCTGGGTCATGCGCTTGGGCGAGAGCAGGCCGAGCCGGCTCAGCGGCGCGCGGCGGTACTCGCGCAGCGCGAGGTTCTCGGCGAGCGAGAAGTCCAGGATCAGGCCGCGGCGATGGCGGTCCTCGGCGATGTGGCCCACGCCGGCGCGCAGGGCGCCGCGCACGCCGGTGCCCGTGATGTCGCGACCGCCCACGCGGACGTGCCCGGCGCGCGGGACGCGCAGGCCGGTGATCGCCTCCACCAGCTCGGACTGGCCGTTGCCGTCCACGCCGGCCAGGCCGACGATCTCGCCGGCGCGCACCTGCAGGGAGAGCCCGCGCACCGCGGGCAGGCCACGGTCGTCGTCGACGTCGAGCGCGCCGACCTCCAGGATCGGGCCGGCCACCTTCGAGGTGTCCTTCTCGAGCCGGAACAGCACGTCGCGGCCGACCATCAGCTTGGCCAGGCTCGCCTCGGTTGCGCCCTCGGCGTCCACCGTTCCGACCTTCTTGCCGCGCCGCAGCACGGTCACGCGGTCGGCGATCTCGAGCACCTCGCGCAGCTTGTGCGAGATGAAGACGATCGAGACGCCCTCGGCGGTCAGGGCGCGCAGGACCTTGAACAGCTCGGCGGTCTCCTGCGCGGTGAGCACGGCGGTCGGCTCGTCGAGGATCAGCACGTCGGCCCCGCGGTGCAGCACGCGCAGGATCTCCACCCGCTGCTGCTGGCCGACGCCGATGTCCTCCACGTGCGCGCGCGGGTCCACCACGAGGCCGAAGCGCTCAGACAGCTCGCGCACACGCCGCTCGGCGGCGTCACGGTCGAGCAGCGCGCCCTTGCGCGGCTCGGACGCCAGCACGACGTTCTCGGCCACCGTCATCACTCCGATCAGCATGAAGTGCTGGTGCACCATGCCGATCCGCAGGCCGATCGCCTCGCGCGGCGAGCCGATCCGAACCGACTCGCCGCGGAGAAGGACCTCGCCCTCGTCAGGCTGGTGCAGCCCGTAGAGGACGTTCATGAGCGTGGATTTTCCCGCTCCGTTCTCCCCGAGCAGGGCGTGCACCTCACCGCGACGCAGGTCGAAGTCGACGCTGTCGTTCGCGGTGAGCGCGCCGAAGCGCTTGGTGACGCCCTTGAGCTCGAGGGCGAGCGGGATGCGCTTCTCGGTCAGCTCTACGGAACCTCGGCCGGGATGTCGGTCAGCTCACCGGACTCGATGTTCGCCAGCTGCTCGTCCACCTGGGACGCGTACTTCTCGCCCTCGGCGTTGACCTCGCCGTAGCCGACGCCGCCGGACTTGACGTCGAAGATCGTGTCCGTGCCCGCGTTGAACGCGCCGTCCTGGACCTCCTGCACGGTCGTGAACACCGCCTCGTCGATCTTCTTGAGCGCCGAGGTCATGATGTGGTCGCCCAGGAAGCTCTGGTCCGCGTCCACGCCGATGCCCTGCAGGCCCTTGCCCTTGGCCGCGTCGAGCGCACCGAGGCCGCACTGGCCCGCGACCTGGAAGACGACCTGGGAGCCCTCGGCGATCTGGTTGAGCGCGAGCTCCTTGCACTTCGCCTGGTCGACGAAGTCCTCCGAGTACGCGTTGAGCGTCTTGATGTCCGGGTTGGCGTCCGCGGCGCCCTTCTGGAAGCCCGCGATGTAGGCGTCGACCGGCGGGATCTTCAGGCCGCCGACGGTCGAGACCACCTGGTCGCCGCCCTGGTCCTTGGCGTACAGGCCGGCCATGTAGCCGACCAGATAGCCCGCCTCGTTCTCCTTGAACAACAGCCCCTCGACGTTCTCCGGCTGCGACTTCATCGCCTGCTGAGACGAGTCGATGATCGCGAAGTTCGTCTCGGGGAACGCTCCGGCCACCTTCTCGGTCGCCTCGGCCATGAGGAAGCCGACCGCGATCACGAGGTCGTACTGCTGGCGCGCCAGCGTCGTGAGGTTCGGCACGTAGTCGGCGTTGGACTTCGACGTCACGGCGCGGACCTCCGTCCCCAGCTCGGACTCGGCCCGCTGGAGGCCCTTGTACGCCGACTCGTTGAAGGACCGGTCGTTGAGGCCGCCGATGTCGGTGACCATGCCGATCTTGAGCTTCTTCTCCGG
>JBPCNM010000130.1:0-3620 GCA_051001255.1 Solirubrobacteraceae bacterium | reverse complement strand
TCTTTGGCAGCAAGTGGGCGCCCGCGGTTCCGGCGATGCAGGCGCTGACGATCTACGCCGTCGCCGTTACGCTCGCGGTTCCTTCCGGGACGGTCTACAAGGCGCTCCGCCGCGCCGACATGCTCCTTGTTTTCACCGTTCCTCGCCTCGTCGCGCTCGTCATGGCGCTCGTGTTGTTCTCCGATCAGGGGATCCTCGCCGTCGCCTTGTGCCAGGCGGTCACGAGTGTTGCTGCCGACCTGGCGGCGGCGGCCGTCGCTTCTCACATGCTCCAAGTGCCCCTGCGGCGCATCGGCGCCGCCGTGTGGCCACCGGTGGTGGTCGCGTTCGGAGTCGGGGTTGTCCTCGTACCCGTGGAGCGCCTCATCGCGTCTCCGGGGCTCGCGCTGCTCGCCGGAACGCTTGCGGGCGGCGCGGCCTACGCGCTGCTCGCGTGGCTCACGGCCCGTGACTCGATACTGGCCTTGATCCGTGCGGTCGTCGGCACTGCCGGAAAGCCCGGAGGGGACGTCATGCGCATCGCTCCGGACGCCGGTTCGGGCGGCGTCTGAAGCCGACCCGTTCAGCGCCGCAACTTCGCATGCCGCAGCGCAGTCACGGTCCAGCGCGCAGCCGGAAACAACAAGGGCGAAGCCGGCGAGGCCGCGAGGCGTCTCATGGTGCGTGACGTGTGTCGCCGGAAGTGGGCATCCGTCTCATCCCGCATGATTCCGAGACGAGGACGGCAGAGGGGATCGTCCCCGTACCAGCGCCGATGGCGCAATGCGCCGCCGGTGGTGTAGCCCGCGCGCCGCGCCGCGCCCACGACTCTGGCGCTGATACGCCCGAACGGATAGGCGATGGACTCGCATGCGCGCCCGAGGTGACGCTCGCAAGCGAGGCGCGACACCGCGAGCTCCGCATCGAGCTCGGCGTCAGCGAGATCAGGAAGCACGGCATGAGAGCACGTGTGTGAACCGATCTCCCAGCCGCTGTCGGCGAGTGCGCGCAGCTGGGGCCAATCCATCGCGACGAGTTCCGACCCATGCGGTCCACCGATCCACTGCGCGATCCCGGGCCAGCTCATCGGCCTTTCGGTTCCCACGAAGTCCGTCGGGACGAAGACGGTTGCCGGGGTCTCGAGCTCGGACAGGATCGGCAAAGCGTGTTCGAACACATTGCGGTACCCGTCGTCGAACGTGATCACCATCGTATTTCGCTGCGGCCGACGCCGAACGACCTCGGAGAAGGTGCCCGGATGAAAGCCACGCTCGCGCAGAGAAACCACCTGCCGGCGAAGACTCTCCGGCGTCACGGCGAGAGGGCTCTCCCAGCTCTCGCTGACCGCGTGATAGCAGAGCATGAGCACGTCGACGTGGTGCCGTTGGCGGACCCGACCCATTTGCCGTTGTTGTATCAGTCCGGCGACGGACCGTCGTGGCCCTGCACCCCAGCGTCCCCGTGGCCGGTAGCCTGCCGCCACCGTGACCGGCATCGGCCTGGACCTCCTGGAGATCGAGCGCCTCGAGCACGCCCTCGCCCGCCGTCCGCGCCTCGCCGAGCGCCTCTTCACACCCGGCGAGCGCGCCTTCGCCGGCGCGCGCGGCGAACCGGCGCGCCATCTCGCCGTGCGCTTCTGCGCCAAGGAGGCGGTGGCCAAGGCGCTGGCGCTGCGCGACGGGAACTGGCATGACGTCGAGGTGCTGGGCGGGGGAGACGGCCCGCCGGGCGTGCGGCTCTCGGGCAGCGCGGCCCGGCGGGCCGACGAGCTCGGTGTCGAGGTGCTGATCTCGCTCACCCACTCCAAGGGGATGGCTGGCGCGGTGGCGATGCTGCGATGAGCCTGCCGCAGTGGCTCGAGCCGCTTCCCGACGCGGTGCTCATGCGCGCCATCGACGGGTGGGCGATCGGAACGAAGCAGATCCCGTCGCTCGAGCTGATGGAGCGCGCGGGGGAGGGGCTCGCCCGGGTGGTCGCCGAGCGGGTTCCCGCGGGCCGCATCGCCGTCGTGTGCGGGAAGGGCAACAACGGCGGGGACGGATTCGTGGCGGCGCGGCTGCTGCGCCAGGCCGGCCGCGACGTCGACGTGCTGGCGGTGTGGGAGGCGCAGTGGCTCAGCGAGGACGCCCGCGCGCAGCTCGCGAAGCTGCCGGGCGCGGCGGCGGTTCCCTACGAGGCTGCGAGGCTGCAGAAGGCGCACGGCCTGGTCGACGCGCTCCTGGGCACGGGCGCGACCGGGGCGCCCAAGCCACCCGTGGCCGGGGTGATCGAAGACATCTGCGCCGCCCGGGGCAAGGTGATCGCCGCCGACATCGCCAGCGGCGTCGACGCGAACTCCGGTGAGGTGGCGGGCGCCGCCGTCCGGGCGGCCGCGACGGCGACCTTCCACCGGGGGAAGCCCGGGCTGTGGATCGCGCCGGGAAAGGCGCACGCGGGCGCCGTGTCCGTGGTCGACATCGGCATCCCGCACGGCGCTCCCGGCGAGCCCGACGCCGGTCTGATCACGCCTGGCGTCCTGCGCGACATGCCCAGGCGCGGAGCCGCCTCGACGAAGTTCAGCTCGGGCAACGTGGTGGTCATCGGCGGCTCGCGCGGCCTCACCGGCGCGCCCTGCATGAGCGTCCTGGCCGCCATGCGGTCGGGCGCGGGCTACGTCACGGTCGCCGCTCCCGCGAGCCTGGAGCTTCCCTTCGCGGCGAGGCTGCTGGAGGCGATGTTCGTCGGACTGCCCGACGAGGACGGCGCCATGACCGGCGAGGCGCTGCACGCGGCGCTCTCCGCCGTCGGTCGCGCCGACGCGGTGGTGCTCGGCCCCGGGCTCGGCAAGTCGCCGGGCGCACAGCAGCTGGCCCGCGACCTCGTCCAGCGCATCGACGTCCCGCTCGTGGTCGACGCCGACGGCTTGAACGCCTTGGCGGGCCACCTCGACGAGCTCCGTCACCGCCGCTGGCCGACCGTGCTGACGCCCCACGCCGGCGAGCTCGGGCGGCTGCTCGAGGTGGAGTCGGCGGAGGTCGGGCGCGCGCGGCTGCATCACGCCCGGGCCGCGGCGGCCCGCGCGGAGGCACTGGTGGTGCTCAAGGGCGACGACACGCTGGTCGTCTCGCCGTCCGGCCGGGTGGCGATCTCCCGTGGCGGCGCGCCCGCGCTGGCCACGGCGGGCACCGGCGACGTGCTCTCCGGCGTCACCGCGGCGATGCTGGCCAAGGGGCTCGCGCCCGCGCACGCCGCGTGCGCCGCCGTCCACGCGCACCTGTGCGCGGGCCGGCTCGCCGCGACGCCCCACGGACCCGACGGCGTCATCGCCTCAGACGTCATCGCTGCGCTGCCCGCCGCCCTGTCCGCGTAGGATCTGCCGCGCCTATGCCGCTGACCGTCGCCGACATCATGGAAACCGACACGCCCACCGTGACGCCCGAGGACACCGTGGAGGCCGTGCTGCGCATCATGCGCGAGAACGAGCTGCCCGGCGTGCCGGTCGTCAACTCCGGCGGGCGCTGCGTCGGCATAATCACCGAGGCCGACCTCGTGATGACCGGCGAGGACGCCGACCTGCACCTCCCGCACTACTTCGAGCTGTTCGGCGGCTTCGTGTTCCTCGAGTCGCTCGGCCACTTCGAGGAGCGCCTGCGCAAGGCGAC
>JBPCNM010000129.1:0-7516 GCA_051001255.1 Solirubrobacteraceae bacterium | reverse complement strand
TCGCACGCCAGCGCGAGCCCGAGCGCGCCGCCGATCACGTGCCGATTGGCGGCGCACAGCGTCGGCTTGCCCAGCTCGCCGATCAGCCGGAACACGCGCGGGAACTTCGACGCCGTCTCGAAGTGCTTGTGGATCAGCGGCACGTCGGCGGCGAACCCTGCGAGGTTTCCGCCCGAGGAGAACACCTTCTCGTGCGTCGACGTCAGGACGACGCAGCGCACCGCCGCGTCCGTGCGCGCGGCCTCGAAGGCGGCGATCAGCTCGTCGAGCACCTGGTCGGAAAGCGCGTTGCGCGTCTCGGGCTGGTCCAGGGACACGGTCGCGACGCCGTCGGCGACCTCGTAGCGGAGCGTCTCGTAGGCCATGGGACGCGGAGCCTAGCCACCCCACGCGCTTGCAACGCGCGATACATTGCCGCGCAACGCGGGCGGTGCTCACAGGGGAGGCCGCCCCACATTTCGCTGGAGGGAAGATGAGAAGACGCGCCACAGGCGCTGCGCTCGCGGCGTTCGCCGCGTTCGCGGTGGCCGCGCCGGCACAAGCTGCGGGCTCCAAGCTCGAGGCCTATGAGTTGAGGACGAACGCGGAGACGATCTCGACGCTCGCCCAAGAGGGCTTCGACATGACCGAGGCTCGCAGTGGCGGGCAGGTCGAGATCATCGCCACCGGCAAGCAGGCGAAGGAGCTGCGCCGCCTCGGCCTCAAGCCGAAGCTCAGGCGCGACGAGAACGGGGTCACCGCGCTGCAGTTCGACGCGGCCGCGCAGCGCGCGGACGGCTCCTACGACGTCTACCGCCCCTACTTCGACGACACCTACGTCGGCACGCAGAATCCCGACGGCACGGGCCCGCAGCGCCAGACGCTCTACGAGGAGCTCTCCGCGCTGGCCGCGGACAACCCGTCGATCGTCAAGGCGGTCGAGATCGGCCGGACGATCCAGGACAAGCCGATCCTCGCGCTCAAGGTCACCAAGGACGCCGGCACCGAGGCCGACGGCACCAAGCCGGCCGTCCTGTACTCCGCCACCCAGCATGCCCGCGAATGGCTCGCCACGGAGACCGACCGCCGGCTCCTGCACCTGTTCGTCGACAACTACGGCGGCACGGGCGCCGCCAAGGACCAGAACGGCGGGGACCTCCCGGACGTGACGGCGGAGGAGCTCACCGAGCTCGTCGACACGCGCGAGCTGTGGTTCGTCGTGGTCGCGAACCCCGACGGCTACGACTACACGTTCACGCCGGGCAACCGCCTGTGGCGCAAGAACCTGCGTGACAACAACGGCAACGGGACGACCGAGCCGGGCGACGGCGTCGACCCCAACCGCAACTACCCGACGAAGTTCAAGTACGACGACGAGGGTTCTTCGAGCGACCCGTTCGACGAGACCTACCGCGGCACCGGGCCCGCCTCCGAGCCCGAGACCAGGGCGTTGGACGGCCTGCTCCGCGACATCGGGTTCGCGTTTCAGGTCAACTACCACACCGCCGCGCAGCTGCTGCTGTACCCGTTCGGCTTCCAGGTCGAGACCTACACCGCGGATGACCCGATCTACCGGGCGCTCTCCGGCACCGACGCGGACTCCGCGATCAAGGGCATCGAACCGGGCGCCCCCAACGACTACGACCCCGACGTCGGCGCGGAGCTCTACACGACCAACGGCGAGACGACGGATCATGCGCACACCGCGTACGGCACGCTGGCATGGACACCCGAGCTCGACGTGGCCGATCCGGAGCGCGGCGGCGGCCAGAGCGTCTTAGAGTTCCAGGACTCCGAGGCGGACGTCAGCGACGTGCTCGTGAAGAACATCGCGTTCGCGCTCGACGTCGCGCGATCGGCCGCCGATCCGGCGAATCCGGTTTCGCACCTCGGCACGTCGGTGCCGAACTTCGAGGTCGAGACGTTCTCCACGTCCTACGGCACGCCGCAGCTGGTCGAGGCCAACGTCAAGCGGGAGCTCGGGCCGGTCGCGATCAACTGGCGCGTCAACGGCGGGCCCGTCCAGACCGCCGCGACGAGCGAATGGAACGGCGGCGAGCGCTTCGGCGACGTCGGCGACGTCTACTACCACCGGGTCCGCGGCAGCGTGACCGGCACCAAGGCGGGCGACGACGTCACCGTCTGGTTCACGGCCGGCGACAAGCGGTCCGGGCCGTTCACCTACGCGACCCGCGTGGCCAGCACCAACCCGGTGCTGATCCTCGCGGCCGAGGACTACAGCGGCCACAGCCCGGACTACGCGGACAACAGCGCGCCGGCGTACCTCGGCTACTACACCGAGGCGCTCAAGGCGGCCGGGATCGGCTATGACGTCTACGACGTGGATGCCCGCGGCCGGCGCGCTCCGGATCCGCTGGGCGTGCTCTCCCACTACAAGGTGATCGTCTGGTACACGGGCGACGACCGGCGGGTGATCGAACCCGACCAGCCGCCGACCGGGGCCGGCGCGTCACGGCTCTCGGACGACCTCTACCGGGCCGTCCGCAGCTACCTCAACGGGGGCGGCAAGCTGCTCTTCACGGGTGAGCAGGCGGGCTTCGACCTGTCCCAGCAGTTCAGCTACAACACGTTGGGCGGCCCGCCGTACTGCGACAGCGGGGCGACTCCCGGCTACGCGTGCATCCCGCTGTCGGACGACTTCCTGCAGTACTACCTGGGCTCGTACAAGAACAACGCGTACGCGACCAGCAAGGCGCAGCTGGACGGGTTGGGCGTCTCCTTCACCGGCGACCCGTTCGGGCCGCTCGGCGTGACGCTCAACGGAGCCGGCTCGGCCGACAACCAGGACGCCGCGTACTCGCTGACGCCGACCAGCTCGGTGCTGCCGGTCGCGGAGTACCCGCAGTTCGCGTCGCAGTCGATCGCGGGCTACTCCAAGCCCGGTCCGCTGCAGCCCAAGACCGGCCAGTACTACGTGTACTCGCAGCAGACCAACGCCGCCTACAAGCGCTTGACGCGCACGGTCGATCTGACCGGGGCGACGAGCGGGAAGCTGAAGTTCACGACCTCCTACGACCTCGAGCCCGACTACGATTACCTGTTCGTGGAGGCGCACACGGTCGGCCAGGAGGACTGGACGACGCTGCCCGACGCCAACGGCCAGACCAGCCAGGAGCTGCCGGCCGCGGGCAGTTGCGCCGATGGCTGGGGCGCGCCCGGCGGCACCCATCCGTTCCTGTCGCACTACCAGGACCCCACCACGTGCGCCCCCACGGGCACGAGCGGCGCCTGGCACGCGGCGACCGGATCGTCGCAGGGCTTCCAGGACTGGGAGATCGACCTGTCGTCGTTCGCGAACAAGCAGGTCGAGGTCTCGATCGTCGTCGCGACCGACCCGGCGGTGCAGAACGTCGGCGCGTTCGTCGACGACACGGTCGTCGAGGTGGGCGGTCAGCCGGTCGTATCCACCTCGTTCGAGGACGGCCTCGGCGGCTGGAGCATCGGCGCCGCGCCGGCGGGCAGCCCGGCGCTGGTCCCAGCCAACTCGTGGCTGCGCTCGACGGCGATCTTCGAGGAGGCGGCCGGCGTCAAGACGGCGGACACCGTCTACTACGGGTTCGGCCTCGAGTGCGTCGACGGCGCCGCGCAGCGGGCGGACCTGATGGCGCGCTCGCTGCGCTACCTCGGGGTGACGGGCAACCCGGGTGCCGGCAAGGCCAAGGTCCGGATCAAGTCGGGCCGCAGGCTGCGGGCCGACAGGCAGGGTCGCGTCAAGGTGAAGGTCGCCTGCGTCGGCGACACGGGCGCTCGCTGCCAGGGCAAGGTCCGGATCGGGAAGGGGGCGAGCGCTACGGCGCGAAGGCCTTCTCGATCCGCGCCGGCAAGACCGCCACGGTCCGCGTGAAGCTGTCCGGGAAGGTCTTCAGGCAGCTCAAGCGTTCCCGGCGTGGCCTCGAGGCCACCGTGAGCGTCAGGGGCACCGACACCAGCGGAGCGACGATCTCCGCGACCAAGTCCGTCCGGCTTTTGAAGCCCAGGCGGCGCTAGGCGGCTGAGGCGGCCGGGGTTGCCGGCGGAAGTGGGAAGTCCTACCGTCCACTTTCGTGAGCGCCCCGGCCGCCGACGTCTGTGGCGGCCTGCTCGCGCCGGAGCGCGCCGGGAGCGAACGTGTGTCCCTCCGGGTGGTCGGCCATGAGCTCGCCGATCACGCCCTGCGCGTGGGCGAGCGCGGCCGCCGTCGACCCCCGAGCTCCCTCGTGGTCGCCGGCCTCGAGCGCCCAGAGGATGGCCGTCAGCCGCTGGACGAGGTTGTCGTGGATCTCGAGCGCGTGGCGCTCGCGCGCCTGCAGTTCGTGGCGGGCGCGCGGCTGGGAGCGGCGGAGCCTCACAGCGTGGCCTCCGCCAGGCTGCGCGTGACGCGCCGGCCGGCCGCGACGGCGCGCACGGTCGCGCGCACGTCCTCCATCCCCGCCGCCTTCTCGAGGTAGCGGTCGGCGCCCAGCGCGAGCGCATTGGCGGCCATCCGCTGCGGCTCGAAGCCGGAGAGCACGACGATGCCCAGGTCGGGGTCGGCGGCGCGCAGGTCGGCCAGCGCCTCCAGCCCGTCCACGCGCGGCATCGAGAGGTCGAGCAGGACCACGTCGGCTTCCGCGCCGCGCACCGCCTCGGTCAGCCCTTCCCCGTCGCCGGCCTCGCCCACGATCGCTACGTCCCCGCCCCACTCCAGGAACGAGCGCAGCAGATGGCGCAGCGCGGGCGCGTCGTCGCACAGGTAGACCCTGATCGGGTCGGCGGGCGCGGCGGCGGCACGTACGAGCAGCGCCTCGACGCCGATCGCGGGCGTCGCCGCGGCGAACGCGTGGCCCTGCCCGAGCTCGCAGCCCAGCTCGGCGAGCTCGCGCGCCTGCTCGGGGTCCTCGATCCCCTCGGCGACCGCCTGCACGTTCATCGAGCGCGCGAGCCCGAGCACGGCGTTGACGATCCGGCGCGCCTGCGGCTCGACGTCCATCCGGGCGACGAAGCGGCGGTCGAGCTTGAGCACGTCCACCGGCACGTCGCCGCGGTCGGCCAGCGAGGCCCCCGCGAGCGTCGCCGCGCCGGTCGCCCAGGCCAGCGCGAGCCGGGCGTCGATCGCGATCCGCACGCCGAGGTCCGAGAGCGCGCGCAGGCGCTCGGACGCGGTGCCGTCCTCGCCCGGCAGCGCGCCCTCGCCGATCTCGACGCACAGCCGCGACGGTGCGAGCCCGTGCTCGCACAGCGCCGCGGCCACCATCGGCACGAGCTGGTCGTCGTCGAGCTGGCGCGGGGAGAGGTTGACGGCGAGGGTCAGGCCGTCGGCGACGCCCGCGGCCTCCCAGGCGGCGAGCTGCCGGCACGCCTCGTGCAGCACCCACGCGCCGAGCCGGCGGATCAGCCCGGTGTCCTCGGCGGTGCCGATGAACGCGTCGGGGCCGACCAGCCCGCGCTCGGGATGGTGCCAGCGGACCAGCGCCTCCACCCCGGCCACGCTGGCCGTGTCGGTCAGTCGGACCAGTGGCTGGTAGTGCAGCACCAGCTCGCCGCGCCGGAGCGCCTGGTGCAGCTCGGCCTCGGTGCGCAGCGCGCGGCGCGCGCCGTCGGCCATGCCGGCGTCGTAGCGTGCGGTCGGGCGCCCACCGGCCTTCGCGCGGTACATGGCGGCGTCGGCCTCGTGCAGCAGCCGCTCGGGCGAGTCGTCGCGGCCGGTGGCGACGGCGACGCCGATCGAGCTCGCCGGGAAGAGCTCGGTGCCGGCGACCTGCATCGGCTCCGACAGCGCGGCGGTGACGCGCTCGGCGAGCGCGTCGAGCTCGGCGGCGTCCTCGAGCGGATCGCACAGGACGGCGAACTCGTCGCCGCCGAAGCGCGCGACGGTGTCTCCCGGGCGCACGGTCTCGCGCAGCCGGCGCGCCACTCCGACCAGCAGCTGGTCGCCGGCGGCATGGCCGAGCGAGTCGTTGACGAGCTTGAAGCGGTCGAGGTCGAGGAACAGCAGGCCGACGGTGCTCCCGCGACCCATCCGCTCGAGCGCCGCATGGGCTCGTTCGAGCAGCAGGGCGCGGTTGGGCAGGCCGGTGAGCGCGTCGCTCATCGCCAGCGTGGCCAGGCGCCGCTCTGACTGCTTGCGCTCGATCGCGTGCCGGACCGCGCGCAGCAGCACCGGGCCGGGCGTCTCGCCCTTGACCAGGTAGTCCTGGGCGCCGGCCTGGACGGCGCGCACGGCGAGGTCGCCGAGCGACGAGCCGCTGAGCACCACGACCGGGACCTCCGGGCGGGCGTCGTGCAGCGCCTCCAATCCCTGCAGCTCGAATGCGTCGGGCAGCGAGAGGTCGAGCAGCACGCAGTCGGTGCGCTCTGACTCGAGGTGGCGGCGGGCCGCCGCGAGCGTGGTGGCCACGGTGAGGTGCAGCTCGCCGGGGGCGACCTCGCGCAGCTCCTCCTCGACCAGGTAGGCGTCGCCGGGCGAGTCCTCGACGAGCAGCACGCGCAGGGGATGTCTCATCGCGCCTCCCGATCGGGCAGCGTGACGTGGAAGGCGCTGCCGCCGCCGGCCGCGTCGTCGACCCAGATCGCGCCGCCGTGGCGCTCGACGATCCGCTGGCACAGGGCGAGGCCGACCCCCGCGCCGCGATGCGCGCCGCGGGGATGCAGCCGGCGGAAGAGCTGGAAGATGCGCTGGCGCTCGGCCGGCGGCACTCCGTCGCCGTCGTCGGAGACCGTGAGCTGCCAGCCCAGGTCGCGGCGCTGCGCCGCGACGTGCACGCGCGGTGACGTCGCTCCGCCGAAGCGCAGGGCGTTGCCGACGAGGTTGGACAGGAGCGCGGTCAGCTCCCCGGGGTCGCCGGGGACGGTGGGGAGCGGGTCGCGGGTGACGGCGGCCGCGCGCGCGTCGATCTCCTCGGCCAGCTCGGTCAGGACGGCGTCGAGCGTGCGCTCGCAATCGACGTCGCAGGCAAGCGCCTCACCGCTGCCGAGGCTGCCGTAGGCCGCGACCCCGTCGAGCAGCTCGTCCATGTCGCCGGCCGCCTCGCGGACGGCCGCGAGGTAGCTGCGGCCGCGGGCGTCCAGCACCGCGCCGTCGTGGGCGTCGAGGAGGTCGGTGAAGCCGGACACGGCGTGGACGGACTCGCGCAGCTCGTGTGCGGCGCGGTCGGCGAACTCGGCGAGGTCGCGATTGGAGCGCTCGAGCTCGTGCGAGCGCAGGTCCAGCGCCGCGTGGGCACGACGGGCACGCTCCTCCGCGGCCAGCTGCCCGGTGAGGTCGACGCCGACGGACACGGCAGAGGTGATCCGCCCGGCGCCGTCGCGCATCGCGGTGGCCGAGCAGATCACAGACCGCTCGCGGCCGGCGCGGTCCCGCCAGCTGACGGCGTGCCGGAACGGGTCGCGCCGCTCGCGCAGCGCGGTGGCGACCTCTGCTCCCTGCTCCGCGGTCATCAGGCCGAGCTCCCACGGCGTGCGACCGGCCATCGCGCCGGGCTCCATCCCCGCGAGGCGCGCGGTGGCGGCGTTGACGCGCAGCAGCCGGCCGTCGGGGGCGAGCACCGAGATCGGGCCC
>JBPCNM010000128.1:0-6077 GCA_051001255.1 Solirubrobacteraceae bacterium | reverse complement strand
CCGATCACGAAGCCCAGCTCCAGCTCGACGTCCAGCCGCCGGGTGGGGCCGAACGCCGGCGCGCCGGCGCCGTCGGGCAGGTACTGGCCGCTGGGGCGCACGACGTCGGTCCCGCTCACCACGACGGTGCCGGCGCGGCCGTGGTAGCCGACCGGCAGATGGCGCCAGTTGGGCGCCAGCGGCTCGTCGCCGGGCCGCAGCAGGCGGCCGAGGTTCGTGGCGTGGTGCAGCGAGGCGTAGAAGTCCGTGTAGTCGGCGACCATGAACGGCAGCCGCAGCGCGACGCCCTCGAGCGCGTGCAGGTGCGGCTGGACGGCCGGGCGGGCGTCGTCGTCCGCGAGCAGCACGGCGAGCCGCTCGCGGGTCGCGCGCCACGCGTCCGGCCCGCTCGCCATGAACACGTCCAGGCCGGGGGCGGCGAACGCCGCCTCCGCGGCGGGGAAGCCGCCGATCAATCGGTCGCGCGCGAGCCCGGCGAGGTCGAGCACGTGCTCCCCGATGCGCACGCCCACCCGGGGCGGACCGCCGGGCGGGCTGAAGCAGCCGTAGGGCAGGATCGCCGGCCCGAACGGCGTGCCCTCTTCAAGCGGGACCCAGGTCGCTGCGCTCACCCGGGGCATGATGTCAGCGTGCCGCGCGGCTGCGTGGGGTGGTCACCCGGACGAGCGTTGACATGCCATGGCGATCTGGTCATCGTCCTTGGATGGGATCGATCCAGATCCGTAACGTGCCGGGTGACGTGCATCGCACGCCCAAGGCTCGGGCGGCGATCGAGGGCACGTCGCCCAGCGAGCCCGTTCTGCGCGAGGTCACCCGCGCCGCGCGCACGGCTACGCCGGACGAGCTCGACGAGCGCATCCGCGCGCGCGGGTCGACCGGGGTGCGGACCGCCGACATCCTCGATGCACGCGACGCCGGCCGGCGTTCTTGATCTGCGTCGCCGCGCTTCGCTCGTCGTCGCCTACCTGCTCTGTGACGCGATGAGCGGCGAGCGACGCTGGACGAGGTGCATGCGCCCTCGCTCGTCGATCGCCTGATGCCCGTGCAACGGATCCTCCTGCTGGGCGCGGGCGACCTCACGGAGGAGACATGCGCGGCGCTGCGGGCGTCCGGCGCCGACGTCGAACGGCTCGAGGACCCGCAGGCGGGCGAGCTGCGCGACGCCCTGGCCGCGGGCGCCGACGCGGTGGCGGTCGTCTCGCGCGACGACGCGTGGCCGCTGCGCGCCGCGCTGCTCGTGCGCCACCTCGACGCCGAGGTCCCGATCGTCGCCACGATCTTCGATCCCGCGACGGGGCGCGAGCTGGAGGACCTCATCGGCAACTGCGCGATCACCTCGCTGGCCGACATCGTCGCGCCGTCGCTCGCCGGCCCCTGCCTCGGCGACGACCTGGCGGCGGTCGTCGACGGCGAGCGCCCGAGCGGCGTGCGCTGCAACGGCGGCGAGGCGCAGGTCGCGCCGCTGCCCGAGGTGCGGGTGCGCCGCGCGCGTGCGCTGGCCACCGCCGTCCTGCGGCCGTTCGACCGCAGCGCGGCGCTCGTGTTCTTCGGCGCGGTCGGGCTCTTCCTGATCCTGGTCGCCGAGACGCTGGCGGCCGCGTTCGTGCTCGACCAGGGCCTCGTCGACGCGTTCTACGGCGCGGTCAAGACGCTCGTGACCGTCGATCCCAACCCCGAGGTCCAGGACGGGCCGAAGTGGTTCAAGGTGGCGATCTCGCTCAGCATGCTCGTCGCGCTGCTGTTCGCCGCCGCCTTCACCGGCGGCCTCGTGGAGCGCCTGATCGGGCGCAACCTCACCGGCCTGCTCGGCCGCAACGCGGTGCCCCGCTCCGATCACGTCGTCGTCATCGGGCTCGGGCAGGTCGGCCTGCGGCTGTGCATCCTGCTGCGCGCCTGCGGCATCTCGGTCGTCGCCTTCGACGACCAGCCGGATGGCGAGAACGTCGGGCACGCCCGCCGGCTGGGGCTCCCGGTGGTGATCGGCCGCGGCGCCGACCCCTCGCTGCTGCGACGGCTGTCGCTGGACCGCGCGCTCGCGCTCGCCGCGGTCACCGCCGACGACCTCCAGAACATCAAGGTCGCGCTGGCCGGCCGCGCGGAGGGCACAGGAACTGCGCATCGTCCTGCGCGCCGGCAGCAACGCGACGGGCGGTGAGACGCGCTCGCTCGAGCGGCTCGGGCACGTGCGCGACGTGCATCGGATCGGCGCCGTCTACATCGCCGGCCTCACGCTCGGCTCGGCCGCCACCCACGTCGTGGTGGACGGGGCCACCGCCCACCTGCGCGACGCCGACGGCGGCCTCGAGCGCTGCCCCTATCCGGTCGCCGGCTGATTCGTGTAGACCACCGGGTCGCCCTGCTTGAGCCAGATCTCGGGGTGCTGGAGCGGGACGAACGAGCGGTCGCCACCGGGCTCGCGCGTATCGGGCACCACATCGCCGCCGGGCCGGTGCACGATGAACTTGACCGGCTTCGTGTCGTCCTTGAGCGCGATCACGAAGCGCGCCCCGTACGCGTCGAAGCCGGCCGGCTGCAGCGGGTGGTTCCAGTCGCCCTGGACCTGGACCGCGTCGCCGAACACGTGCAGGCCCCAGTCCCCGTAGTCGCCGGCCGGGCGCAGGTAGTGCACGACCGCGGTGCTCAGCGGCGGCCCGGCAACGGCGATCGTGCGCACCGCGCTCGTCACCCGCGTGCCGTCGGGCTCCGACAGCGTCGCGCGGTAGGCGACCTGCGTGCCCGCCGCCAGGTGGGCGATGCCGTCGACGACGACGTAGGCCGGCGAGGAGGAGTCCGTCCCGACCGGCGTCCACGGCCCGCCGGCGACGCTGCGCTCGAACGTGACGCTGTGGGTCGCGCGGTCGGGATCGGCGACGGCGCGCAACTGGACCCGGTCGCGCTGCCTGGATCCCTCCGGCGGCGCCTCGATCGTGAGCGTCGGCGCGGGAACCACCGTGCTCCGCACCGCGCTCGTCCGCGTGTGCCCGCGGTTGTCGAGCACGACGGCCTTGTAGCGCAGCGGCGTCCCGGGCTTCAGCCCGCCTACGTCGTGGAAGACGCGGTAGGGCGCGTTGTCGTCGGTGCCGATCGGTTCCCAGCCGCCGTCGCCGCTGCGGGCGAGGAAGGTCACCTCGTAGAACGACACGCCACCGACGCCGGCCCCGACTTCGATCCGGCTGTGCGCGGCCGCCGCGGGCGTGGGGGCCGCAAGGGCCACCGACGGCGCCCGGCGCGAGCGCGGGATCCGCCCGGCCAGCTTGTAGACGACGGCGGAGAGCGCGGGCACCGTCACGGTCAGGTTGCGCCCGCGGTCGCTGCGCAACCGGTCGGGCCCGTCGCCGTAGACGCGCCGGAAGACGCCCCTGTCGACGTACGTCGGAATCGCCGCGATCTTCGGCACCTCGGCGTTGTTGAGCGCGACGACGTACTCGCGCTGCCTGCGGCGGTCCAGCCGCGAGAACGCATAGACGCCCGGCCCGGCGTTCGAGAAGCGGTGCTGGTGCGCGCCGTCGCGCAGGACGGGATGCGCACGCGTCAGCGCCGCGAGCCGCGCGATCCCGCGGTACAGCGGATGCCGCGTGTCGAAGTTGGCCATCGCGGTGGTGCTGTCCGTGCCGATCAGGTCGTCGTCGTTGTACTCGGGGACCTCGCTGGCGAACATGTCCTGGCGCGCGAGCTGGTCGCCGCCGTCGCCGACGAAGCCCTGCTCGTCGCCGTAGTAGACGACCGGGTTGCCGCGTGAGAGGTACATGAGCTCGTGCGCGAGCCGGTCGCGCGCGAGCCGCTCGGCGTCGCTCGCGCCGGCGTTGGCGACGTCGATGAAGCGGCCGATCCGTCCCATGTCGTGGTTGCCCAGGAACGTCGGGAGCTGGTAGGCGTTGGAGTCGGCGTCGGTGTACCAGTCGTCGTTCTCGAAGAACGTGCGCAGCTCGTCGGTCGCCTTGGAGTCGGCCGCGAAGCCCTGAGCGGCGGCCTGGAACGGGAAGTCGAGCACCGCCTGCATCCGGTCGCTCGTGGTGAAGTGCGACGTGAAGCTCTGCCGGGTGTCGAACACCTCGCCGAACATGAAGAACTCGCGCTTGCCCTGCGCGCGTGCGTAGGCGAGCACCTCCGGCCCGAACTGCCGCCAGAACTCGTCGTTGACGTGCTTCATCGTGTCGATGCGGAAGCCGTCGACGCCGAAGTCGCCGATCCAGCGCTTGTAGACGTCGATCATGCCGCGCACGACGCGCGGGTGCTCGGTGAACAGGTCGTCGAGGCCGAAGAAGTCGCCGTACAGCGAGTCCTCGCCGACGAACGTCGTGTCGCCGCGGTTGTGGTACAGCGTGACGTCGTTGAGCCACGCCGGGACCTTCAGGTCGGTCTCCGGCGGATCGAGGACTGGCCGGTAGGGGAAGCTCGTCGCGGCGTCCAGCGCCGGGAACGTGGAGCCGCCGGCGAAGTCGCGATCGTCGAACGCCGCCCCCGAGGCGTCGAGGTAGGGCCGCTCGTCCTTGCCGACGTACGCCTTGCGCGCGCCCTCCGCATAGCCGATCACATCCGCCGTGTGGTTGGTGATGATGTCGAAGTAGACCTTCATCCCGCGCTTGTGGGCCTCGTCCACGAGCGCGCGCAGGTCGTCGTTGGTGCCGAGGTGCGGGTCGATCTGCGTGAAGTCGGTGATCCAGTAGCCGTGGTAGCCGGCGCTGCGGTCCTCCGGCTGCACGGCCTTGTTCTTGAAGCTCGGCGTCAGCCAGATCGAGTCCGTGCCGAGGCCCTGGATGTAGTCGATCTGCGCCAATAGCCCCTTGAGGTCGCCGCCGTGGTAGAAGCCGCGGTCCTTCGGGTCGAAGCCCGACTCCATCTTCGGAGCCGGGAGGCCGCCGAGATCGTTGCCCTTGTCGCCGTTCTCGAACCGATCGGCCATGACGAAGTAGAAGTTCTCGTCGCTGACGGGCGAGCGCAGCGAGTGCTGCGACCACCGATCCCCGTCGGCGCCCGCGGGCACCGCGGCGGCGCACGCCGCGAGCGCGGCGATGAGCAGGACGACGGCAGCGCGGACGCGCGGCATGGTTTCCACTTCCTCCCGAGAGCGAGCCTCGGCGACTGTAGCCGACGATCGGACCAGGGCGCCGCCATCCGGCGGCAAGCCGCTCACCGGCGCAGGGTCTTGCGCAGCGTCGTGGCCCGCCGGTTGCCGGCCTTGTCGGTCGCGCGAGCGGTGAAGGTGAGCGCCAGCCGGCGCCGCTGCTTGCGCCTGAGCTGCTGCTTGACCGCCTTGCGGCCCGCCTTGGTGAGCGTGAGCGTGACCCGCTTGGTCCCCTTGCGTCCGAAGCTCACCCGGCGGGCCTTCGCGAACGCCTTCGCGCGCTTGCCCTTCCCGGCGCGGACCGTGAACCGCGTGCTGACCGCCTCGCTGATCCCGACCGTCAGCCTGAGGCGCTTGCGGATCCGCTCGAGCCGCCTGGCGCGGAGCCTGAGCCGGATCGCGGGCTTCGTGCGGTCGCGCCTGACGACCCGGTTCCGCGTGGCCGTGCCGGTGGCGCTCGCCGCGTTGTTGGCCGGGTTGACGTCGAACGTGATGCCGGCGACGCTCGCGCTCGCCGTCAGCGGGCCGGGCCGCCTGGCGCGGGCGAGAAGGGTCATGCGCGCGGTCGCGCCGGGCGGCACCGTGCCGAGCGAGCACGCGTTGCCCGCGCAGGCGCCGCCGGCCGTGGCGAGCGCGGAGGCGGCCAGGCCGGGCGGGCGCGCCACGGTCACCTTGACGTCGCGCGCAGGATCGGCGCCCGGGTTGGTGGCGCTGATCGTGAACGTGACGAGCGTGCCCAGGTTCTTGGCGGTCATCGCGAGCGTCGGGTCGCTGGAGTCGCCGCCGGCGAGCCGCGTGACGACCAGCGACCCGCCGGCGCCGCCGGCGAGGCCCCCGCCGACGATCCCGCCGTCGGCCGCCACGCCCACGCCGGTCAGCCGGTCGGGCCCCTGGGCGCCCAGCGAGCGGCGCACGACGCCGTCGGCGCCGAACCCCGGGTCGCGCGCGCCGCCCGAACGGAAGCGCACCACAAGGGAGTCGGCGCTCGCGCCGGCGCTGTCGGCCGCTCCCA
>JBPCNM010000127.1:0-2751 GCA_051001255.1 Solirubrobacteraceae bacterium | reverse complement strand
CCGGGTTGAGCGCGCCGAACGCGTCGGTGAGCGTCGCGCCGGCGAAGATGTCGACGGGCACCCGCTCGTAGTCACGGTCGAGCAGCGCAAGCAGCAGGCGAACCTTGTAGCAGTTGCCGGAAGCGGTGTAGTCGTAGAGGCGCACGCCCGTGCAACGCCGCGGCCGGGAGGAACGTGAGCGCCGTCAGGAGCGTGCGACCGGCCGGCTGCGCATGCGCGCGACGGTCTCCGCCTCGGCGCGCTTGCACGCCACCGGCGGGAGCCCGCGCAGGACCAGCTCGAGGTCGGCCACCGCCAGGCGGCCGATCTCCAGGAACGCCTCGGGCATGCCGCCGCTCCGGTGCGGCGAGAGCAGGAGCCCGTCGAGCCGGCGGGCGGGATGGTCCGGGGCGAGTGGCTCCTCGGGGAACACGTCGACGGCCGCGCGCAGGCGGCCATCCGCGACCGCGCGCAGCAGCGCGTCGAAGTCGACGACACCGGCCCGGCTCATCAGCAGCAGCACTCCGCCGTCGGGCATCAGGCCCAGCTCGCGTGCGCCGAGGAGGCTGGCATTCTCGCTCGTGGCGGCGGCGAACACGAAGACGACACGCGACTGTGCGAGCAGCTCGTCGAGCGCGGCCGGCTCCGCGCCCGCGCGACGGATCACCAGCTCCGGCAGCCACGGGTCGTGCACGCGCACCGGGCAGCCGAGCGGCGCGAGCATGCGGAGCAGCGCGCGCCCGAGGTCGCCGAACCCGACGATCCCCACCGGGCTGCCCGACAGCAGGAACGCGCCGGCGTTGGACTCCAGCCCGTAGGTCTCGCGGCCCGCGCGCATCGCGCGATCGGCGGCGCCGATCCCGCGCGCGAGGTCGATCGCCATCCCGAGCGCCGCCTCGGCGACCGGCACCGCGAAGGCGGGGCTCGCGCACAGCACATGGATCCCGCGCGCGCGGCACGCGGCGTAGTCGACGTTGGGGAGGAAGTTGCCCTCCACGTTGAGCACCGCTCGCAGCCTCGGCGCGCGCGCGATGCGCTCGGCCGGGAGGTCGGTCTGGCCGAGGACGGCGACCGCCTCGGGCAGGTGCTCGTCGACCAGCGCGTCGGGCATCGGCGCGTCGTCGGAGACGACCAGCCGGCCGAGCCCTTGCAGGCGCGCCCGCGTCGGGGCGTCGCAGATCATCTCGAGCGTCCGTGGGAGCGGGTCGACGAGGATCAGCGGCGGCTCCGGCACGGCACGCACCACCCGTGAAGCGTTCAGCAGGGGCGCGGCGCGGAAGGACCGGAGAGCGCGGCGTGCAGCGCCTCGCCGCACAGGTCCTCGAGCGCGAACACCAGGCCGCGCACGCGGGCCAGCGGCTCGCGGTCCTCGGCGCGGATCCACTCCGCCTCGTCGCGCGCTCTCGACGAAGCGCGCGAGCGCGTCGCGATAGACCCCGAGGCGCGCGGGCCGCAGCACGACGGTGCGCATCCCGGGGCGCAGGGCCAGGTCGGCGAGCTCGTCCGACAGCGCGGTCAGCTCGCGCAGCTCGAGCACGTCGTCGACCGCCATCTCGGCGGTCCGGAAGCGCTCGGCCGACGCCGCGGCGACGGCGTGCGAGGAGGCCGCGAGCTGCTCGTCGCCCAGGTCGAAGCAGGCGAGCACGACGGGTTCGCCGTCCAGGCCCTGCGAGATGTCGACGTGCGCGTTGACCATGTCTCTATAGACGGTATCGGCTGATGAACCCTTCCCCCTTGAGCCGGGCTTGGTCACTTCGGATACCGGGACGGCCCCGGCTTCACCGCCTTGGCATGATCAGCCGATGCTCTCCGACGCTCCCCTCCTCGACCACGCCTACCACCCGCGGCTCGGTCAGTTCGTCTCCGACGAGCGCTTCGGCGGCTGGCGACTCAAGCTCTACGGCCTCGCCGCGCCCGACAAGGGCGTGCGTCCAGAGCTGCTCGCCCGCACGCGCGAGCTGGCCGAGCGCAGCCTGCCGGACGGTGACGCCGCCCACGGCGCCGCCTTCGCGATCGCGCACGACGCGCGCTTCCCGATCTCGCTCGTCTACTGGTGGCAGGCGACCAACGAGCTGCATCAGCGCATCTACGTGGGCGAGCCGGGCGGGCTGCCGGACTCGAGCCCGGTCGAGCTGACCCCGGCCGGCTGCGTGTGGGAGCTGGCCATCGTCGAGTTCGAGCGCCGCGCGTGGATCGAGGACGTGATCGGCAACGCCGCCGGGCCCGACGTCGAGCGCTATCTCGGCCGGCGGTTCGACGGCGTGATCTGAGACCGGCGCGTGCGGCTCGCCGAGCTGGTCGGCGCGTCGGCCGCGGTCACGGAGACGCCGGCGCGCAACGCGAAGATCGCGGCGCTCGCGGCACTGCTCGGCCGGGCCGCGCCCGACGAGGTCGCGCCCGTCGTGAGCTGGCTCTCGGGCGAGCTCACGCAGCGGCAGATCGGGGTCGGGTACGCGCTGCTGCGCGACGGCCCGGCGCCCGCGTCGGCGGCGTCGGCGTCGGCGTCACTGACGGTCGCCGAGGTGGAGTGAGCGTTCGCCGCGACCGGCGCCGTCGGCGGCTCTGTCGCGGCGCGCCGGGCGGCGGTGCACGAGCTGCTCGCGCGGGCGAACGCGGACGAGCAGCGGTTCCTGATCCGGCTGCCGCTCGGCGACCTGCGCCAGGGCGCGCTCGCCGGCGTGATGACGGACGCCGTCGCCCGGGCGGGCGGCGTCCCCGGCCGCGACGTGCGCCGCGCGCTGACCCTCCACGGCGACCTCGCCGCCGTCGCGG
>JBPCNM010000126.1:0-15701 GCA_051001255.1 Solirubrobacteraceae bacterium | reverse complement strand
GGTGCGGGGCGTGACGACGGCGGGCGCCGGAGCGGGTCGCCGCGCCGCGATGCGCGGCGCCGCACGGCGGACGCGGTGCGAATGCGCGGCCTCGCCCACCTTGCGGCCGAGCTCGCTCGTGAACGTCTCCAGCGGCTCTCCGAGGACGGGCTTGGCGACGAGGTCGAAGGCGCCCTCGGCGAGCGCGTCGACGGCGTAGGCGCCGTGGGCGGGGGAGAAGGCCGACACCACGACCACCGGCACGGGCTCGGCCTTGCCGTCGCGCAGCGCCCGCAGCACGCCGAGGCCGTCGAGGCCCGGCATGTGCAGGTCGAGCGTCAGCGCGTCGGGCCGGTGCGTGCGGCACTCCTCGAGCGCCTCGTCGCCGTCGGCGGCGGTCCCGACGACGTCGAAGCCCTGGCGCGCGAGCGCGTCAGCCAGCATGCGCCGCATCAGCCGCGAGTCGTCGGCGACGACGACGCGGCGCGCGCTCGAGGTGGTGGCAGGACCGGGCATCGGCGCTACGCGGCGGCGAGCTCGTCGGGTGACGGCGCGCTGGCGAAGAGGCCCTCGGGGTTGAGGAGGATCACCAGGCGGTCGCCGATCTTCGCGATCGCCTCGATCGTGTCCGTGTTGGCCGTCGGGACGGGTTCGAGCTGGTCGGACCTCGTCGTCAGGACCTCTTCGACCTCGTCGACCATGACGTCGACCTGGCCGGTGCCGGTCTCGACGATGACGATCTTGCCGGGCTCGGTCCCGGTGCCGGCCAGCTCGAGCCGGGCCGCGAGGTCGAAGACCGGGATGATCTTGCCGCGCAGGGCGATCACGCCGCGGATCCAGGCGACCTCAGAAGCGACCGAGCGGGGCTCGCAGAAGCGGATGATCTCGTGCACGGCGGCGATCGGGAGGGCGTACTCCTCCGCGCCGAGCGAGAAGACGACGAGCTGCTGTGAGGTGGTGGTCTCGGACATGGGTGCCCCTTTGCCGGCTGATGGGCGGTGCGCCCCGGTCAATCGGCAGCGGGCGCAGCCGCTTGAGCCTGCTGGGTGACACTTGACGACCTGTACAGCTCGGACGTAATGTCCAGCGCCGTGCACGTCGCCCAACGCTTCACCGCGCCGCCGACCTGGGCGGTGCCCGTCCAGACGACGTGTTCGGCGATCGCCGTGCTGCTGCACCCGCACGCCGAGGTCGTCCTGCACGACCTCGCCACGGACACCGTGGTCGGGTTGTGGAACCCCTGGCCGGGGCGAGCGGTCGGCGAGTCGTCCCTGCTGGAGGAGCTGCCCGAGTCGTGGCGCGAGCGGCCGGTCCAGGGGCCGTATCGCAAGGTGATGGCCGACGGGCGCGAGCTCAGCTCGGTCAGCGCCGTCGTGCACGATGCGGACGGGCGGGCGAGGGGACTGCTGTGCATCAACCTGGACCGCACGCCGCTGCTCGACGTCGCCGCGCTGCTCGCCCGCGTGGCCGCTCCGGTTCAGGCGCGGCCGCCCGAGCTGTTCGAGCGCGACTGGCGCGAGCACATCGCGCTGGCCGTCGACGAGCACTGCCGCGAGCAGGGCCTGCATCGCGACCGGCTAGCCCGCGACGACCGCTGCGCGATCGTCGCCCACCTCGACGACCGCGGATTGTTTGCGACCCGGAGCGCGGCCGAGCACGCCGCCCGCGCGCTCGGCGTCTCGCGTGCCACCGTCTACACGCTGCTCAAGGAGGTGCGCAATGAGCGCAACGCTGCCCGAGTTCCGGCTTGAGGTCTTCTTCGAGCGATGGGAGTTCGGCGCTCGCCATCACCTCACCGCCTCCGACGCGCAGACGCTGACCGTCGGAGAGGTGCTTGCGCTGGGCACGGACGAGCAGCGCGAGGCGTTCGAGCAACTCGCCCTCAGCTACATCCCGACGTGGGGAACGCCGCCGCTGCTGGACGCCATCGCGTCCACCTACGACAGCGTCGGACCCGAGTACGTGCTGGCGTTCGCGGGCGCCGAGGAGGCGATGTTCTGGGCGCTCCAGGAGCTTGTCGGGCCAGGCGATCACGCGCTGGTCACCGTGCCGAACTACCAGTCGATGGAGACGCTGACCGTGGCGACCGGCGCGGCCGTCGAGGGGGTCGCCCTACGTCCGGAAGACGGCTGGGCGCTCGACCTGGACGGCCTCGAGCGGCTGCTGCGTCCCGAGACGCGTCTCGTGGCCGTCAACTTCCCGAACAACCCGACCGGCGCGCTGCCCGACCGTGCGACGTTCGCCGCGCTGGTCGAGCTGTGCGCCGAGCGCGGCATCCGCCTGTTCAGCGACGAGGTCTACCGCGGGCTGGAGCTCGACCCGGCGCGCACGCTGCCGCAGGCCGCCGATCTCTCGCCCAGCGCCGTGTCGCTGAACGTGACGTCGAAGGCGTACGGGCTGCCGGGCCTGCGGATCGGCTGGCTGGCGTGTCGCGACCGCGCTCTGCTCGAGCGCCTCGAGCGGCGCAAGCACTACACCTCGATCTGCAACGCCGGCCCGAGCGAGCACCTGGCGACGATCGCGCTCGGCGCCGCCGAGCGCATCCGCGCGCGCAACCGGGCGATCATCGCCGAGAACCTGCCGGCGTTCGATGCGTTCTTCGCCGCCTGGCCGGAGAACTTCGCATGGGAGCGCCCGCAGGGTGGCTGCGTCACGTTCCCGCGCCTGTTGACCGGCGAGCCGACCAGTGCGTTCTGCCGGCGTCTGGTCGAGACGGCCGGGGTCCTGCTGCTGCCGGCCGACATCTACCGCTCCGACCTGGCGGATGTCCCCACGGACCGCTTCCGCCTCGGCGTCGGCCGGCGCGACCCTGCGCCCGCGCTCGCCGCGTTCGACCGCTTCCTGCGCGCGGACGGATGAGGGTCATCGGCCCGGACGAGGTCCGTGCCGCCGCCCCGCCGCCGAGCGTCCTCGACGCCGTCCGCGGTGCGCTGATCGCCCATGCCGAGGGGCGCACGACGGTGCCGCCGCCGATCCACCTCGCGTTCCCGCAGGCCGACGGTGACGCGCACGTCAAGGCGGGCGTCGTCGCCGGCTCTGCGACGTTCACCGTCAAGCTGGCCACCGGCTTCTACGGCAACGCGGCCCGCGGCCTGCCGAGCACCGGCGGGCTGGTCGTGGTCGCCTCCGCGCACACCGGCGAGGTGCTCGCCGTGCTCGACGACCGCGGCTGGCTTACCGCCGCGAGGACAGCCGCCGCCGCCGCGCTGGCGACCGACGCGCTCACGCCGCCGGGTCCTGTGACGCTCGGCGTCGTCGGCACCGGCGTGCAGGCGCGCCTGGCCGCGCAGTGGCTGCGCCTGCTGCGGCCGGTCGAACGCGTCCTCATCGCCGGCCGCCGCCCGCAGGCGGCGGACGCGCTCGCGCGGACGGTCGACGGCGGCGTTGCCGCTGCGCTGCCCGAGGTGCTCGCCGAGGCCGGCGCCATCGTCACCGCGACGGCGTCCACCGCGCCGCTGTTCCCCGTCGCCGCGGCTGTGCCGGGCACGCACTTCACCGCACTCGGGGCCGACATGCCCGGCAAGCAGGAGTTGCCCGAGGCCCTGTTCGCGAGTGCCACCGTGGTCGTCGACGACCTCGAGCAGGCCGTCGACCACGGCGACCTCGCCCACGCGATTCGAGCCGGCACCGCGCGGGCAGGTGCCGCGATGCTCCTCGGCGCCGTGCTGCGTGACCGGCGCCGCCCGCCACCGGGCGCGACCACGATCGCCGACCTCACCGGCGTCGGCGCCCTCGACGCCGCCGTCGCCGACTCGGTGCTCGCCACGATCGTCGGCTGACCGCCCGGCGCAGACGGCAGGCCTAGTCGCTCGCACCGGCGGCAGAACGGGTCACCCGCCCGCGGGGAACCGCACCACGAAACGGGCGCCGCGGCCGTCGAGCGGCTCGACCAGCGAGACCTCGCCCTGGTGGGAGTGCGCGACCGCGCGCACGATCGAGAGGCCAAGGCCGCTCGAGCCGCTGCGGTCGCCCGCGCCGCGGAAGAAGCGCTCGAACACCTTGTCGCGTAGGTCGTGCGGGATGCCCGGGCCGTCGTCCTCCACCGAGAGCACGACCTCGCCGTCGATCCGCTCCACCGTGGCCTCGACGGCAGTGCCCGGGTCGGTGTGGCGCAGCGCGTTCTCGAGCAGGTTGAGCGTGAGGCGGTGCAGCTCGTCGCGCGCGCCCGCCATCTCCGCGCCTGGCGGCGCGGCGACGCTGATCTGGTGGTCGCCGGCTATCGGCTCGAGCTCGCCGGCGGCCTCGGTCACCACGTCGGAGAGGTCAAGCGGCGCGTGGGCGGCCACGCGGCCGGCGTCGGCGCGGGCCAGCAGCAGCAGGTCGGCGACCAGCCGGCGCATGCGGCGCGAGGAGCGCAGCGCGGAGGCGGCCGCCTCGCGCGCCTCGCCCTCCAGCTCGAGCTCGAGCAGCTCGAGGTTCGCCAGCACCGACGTCAGCGGGGTGCGCAGCTCGTGCGAGGCGTCGGCGACGAACTGGCGCTGGCGCGCGAGCGTGGCCTCGCTCTCGCCGCGGGCCTCGTTGAGCGAGTGCAGCATGCTCTCGAGCGTCAGCGCGAGCTCTGATACCTCGTCGCGCGATTCGGGGTGCGGGATCCTCAGCGACGGGTCGCGCGTGCGCGCGATCGCACGCGCCGTGTCGGTCAGGCGCGCGATCGGCGCCATCGCGCGCGTCGCGGTGGCCAGGCCGGCCAGCAGCGCCAGCGCGGCGCCGCCGAGCACGCCGAGGCCGAGGAACACCTTCGCGCGGTTCGCCGTCGCCTCGGCGACTGCGAGCTTGCGCGCGTACTGGACGTAGAACGTGCCGCGCGTGGTCGGGACCGGCCGCGACTCGATCCGGTAGCCGTCGTAGTCCTGCCTGACAGCACGTGGTGGCGGCAGGTAGGGGGCGCTGGCCGTGCGCGCGATCAGCGCGCCGTCGAGGAACACGACGCGGATCACCGCATTCTCGGTGGCCGCGAAGTCGTCGAGGTCCGGGCTGTCCTTGCTCAGCCGGATGTCGCGGGCGGCGCCGTTCTCGTCGATCAGCACCCGGAGCTCGACCTTCTGCTTGAGCTCGTCGGCGGCGTCGACGAGCTGGCGGTTGAAGTCCGACTGGATGCGCCGGGTGGTGAGGACGCCGACGATCGCCGCGAAGCCGAGCAGGATCACGAGCGTCAGCAGGGCCGAGCCGCCGGCGAGCCGCCAGCGGATCGGCAGCCGCCTATACGCGGAGGACGTAGCCTGCGCCGCGGACCGTATGAAGGAGCCTGGGCTCGCCACCGGCTTCCAGCTTCCTCCGGAGGTTCGACACGAACACCTCGATCGTGTTCGTGATGGAGAACGGGTCATAGCCCCACACCTCGTCGAGCAGCTTCTGGCGCGAGATCACCAGCCGCTCGTTGCGCATCAGGTACTCGAGCAGCTCGAACTCGCGCTGGGTGAGCTCGATCACGCGCTCGCTCCGATGCACCTCGTGCGTGTCGGGGTTGAGCGTCAGGTCGCCGACGCGCAGCGGGGCCATGCCGCGCGGCGGACGCCGGCGCAGCAGGGCGCGCATCCGCGCGAGCAGCTCCTGGCGCTCGAACGGCTTGACGAGATAGTCGTCGGCCCCGACGTCGAGGCCCTCGACGCGCGCGTCGAGCGCGTCGCGCGCGGTGAGCATGAGGATCGGGGTGTCGTCGGAGTCCTTGCGCAGCCGGCGGGCGACGTCGATGCCGTCCATCCGCGGCAGGCCGAGATCCAGGATGAGGATGTCGGGCAGGAACGCGTGCACCTCGTCGAGCGCGGCGATCCCGTCGCCGGCGAGCTTGACGTCGTAGCCCTCGAGCCGCAGCGCGCGCTGCAGCACCTGGGCGATCTCCTGGTCGTCCTCGACCACGAGGACGCGCACGGCACGGTCGGAGGCCTCCATACGCCGGAAGAGTACGGCGCTTGCCTTAGGAGTGGATAACCGGGAGGGGAAGGAGCCCGCGTCCCGCCGTCGAACCGGATCCGGACCCATGCCCGCCGCCCGCCGCAAGCCGCGCGCCCGCCGCTCCGCGCCGCCTTCGGCGTGGCGCGGCCGCATGCCCGCGCTCGAGCAGCGCCACTGGGACCTGTTCGGCATGGCGCTCGTCGCGCTCGCCGTCTTCCTCGCGTTCCTCGTCTACCTCGGCTGGGACGGCGGCGAGGCCGGGAGTGCGCTCGTCGACGGCCTGCGCCGGCTCGTCGGCGCGGTCCACTACGTCGTCCCCGTCGCGCTGCTGGCGGCCGGCGCCGTGCTGGTGATGCGACCGGTGCTGCCGACCGTGCGGCCGTTCCGCGCCGGCGGGGCGTGCATGTTCGTCGCGGGCTGCCTCGGCCTCGCGGCCGGGACGCTCGGCCTCGGCGGCTCCGAAGCGGTGGAGGACAACGGCGGCCTGGTCGGCGAGGGGCTCTACGACCTGACGTCCGCGCTGCTGGGCGACGTCGGCTCGCACATCGTCGCCGTCTTCCTGTTCCTCGCCGGCGTGCTGCTGCTCACGGGCGCGAGCGTGGCGAGCGTGCTCAAGGCCACCGGCGACTCGGTCACCACGACCGGTCGCAGGCTGCGCCGGGGCGCCGAGCCCGTGCGCACCGCCGTCACGCGCCGGCGCTCGCCGCGCGAGGAGCTCGCCGCGCTCGAGGAGGCCGACGTCACCGCGGTCACGCGGGCCGACCGGCGGGAGTTCTGGTCCGGCGCCGACCGCTTCCCGGACCTCTACGACGGCGCACCGGAGACGCAATCGGGGTCAGACCCAGCGACAGCATGGCCGGATCAAGGGTCTGACCCCGTGGCGGAGGGCCCAGGCGAGCCGGCGGCGGAGGGCTCAAGCCGGCCCGAGCCGGAAACCGAGCCCGACACCCCCCGGCTCGCCGAGGACCCGGACACCGACGAGCCCGGCGTCCTGCGCGGCGGCCGCGACGTCAAGCCCGAGGACCTCACCCCGCAGGGCCGCCTGCGCCGCTCGGTCACCGACTCGCCGGACTTCGTCTGGACCGTCCCGGACCCGCGCTTCCTGACGCGCTCGACCGCCGACGCCAACCGGCCCGACACCGTGGGGCAGGAGAAGGTCGCCGCCCAGCTCGTCGAGGCGCTGGGCCATTTCGGGGTCGAGGCGCGCGTGATCGGCATGGTCGCGGGCCCGCACATCACCCGCTACGAGCTCCGCCTGGCGCCGGGCATCAAGGTCGCCAAGGTCGCCCAGCTCAAGGACGACCTGGCCTACGCGCTCGCGGCATCCGACATCCGCATCCTGGCCCCGATCCCCGGCAAGCAGGCGGTCGGCGTGGAGGTGCCCAACGCGCGCCGCCGGATCGTGCACCTCGGCGACGTCATGCAGGCGCCGCCGGAGGGCTGGTCGCCGCTGACGGTGTGGCTGGGCAAGGACGTCGCCGGCCGCGCGATCGGCGCCGACCTCGCCAAGATGCCGCACCTGCTGGTCGCCGGGACCACCGGCGCGGGCAAGTCGGGCGCCGTCAACGCGATGCTCGCCTCGATCCTGCTGCGCGCCACGCCGCACGAGGTCCGCCTCGTGCTCGTCGACCCCAAGCAGGTCGAGCTCAACCACTACGACTCGATCCCGCACCTGCTCACCCCGGTCATCACGTCGCCCAAGCAGGCGGCGACCGCGCTGCAGAACCTCGTGCGCGAGATGGAGCAGCGCTACTCCTACATGGCGCTCGCGCGCACCCGCAGCCTGATCGAGATGAACAAGGTGCGCGAGCGGCGCGGGGAGCAGGCGCTGCCCTACATCCTGTGCGTGATCGACGAGCTCGCCGACCTGATGATGGTCGCCCCCGCCGACGTGGAGGACTCGATCATCCGGCTCGCCCAGAAGGCGCGCGCGGTCGGGATCCACCTCGTCCTCGCCACCCAGAGCCCGCGCGTGGACGTGATCACCGGCATGATCAAGGCCAACGTGCCGAGCCGCATCGCGTTCGCCGTGTCCTCGCAGACCGACTCGCGCGTGATCCTCGACCAGAACGGGGCCGAGACGCTGCTGGGGCAGGGCGACATGCTGTTCGCGCCGGTCGGGTCCTCGCGCCTGCAGCGGATCCAGGGCGCCTACGTCGATGAGGACCAGATCGCGCAGCTGACCGAGCAGTGGCGCAAGCAGGGCGAGCCGGAGTTCCGCGAGGAGCTGCTCGAGGAGGCCGAGGCGGAGGTCGTCGAGAGCGGCGCCGAGGACGGCTTCGATCCCGACGAGGATCCGCTCTTGGGCGAAGCGATCCGCCTGGTCGCCGAGATGCAGACCGCGTCGACGTCGATGCTGCAGCGCCGCCTGCGGCTCGGGTACACACGCGCGGGACGGCTGATCGACATGCTCGAGCGGCGCGGCGTCATTTCCGGTTACGAGGGGTCCAAGCCCCGACAGGTGCTCATCTCCGAGGCCGACGTGCCGCGCGTCCTCGTGGCGCTCGAGGAGCGCGGCGAGACCGTGGCGGTCCCGGACGATGAGGACGGTGACGTAGCCTAAGGGCCCGGATGCAGGAGATCGGGGACCAGCTGCGCGAGACGCGCATGCGCAACCGGATCGACATCACCGAGGTCGAAGCGGCGACGAAGATCCGGGCCAAGTACTTGCGCGCGCTCGAGAACGAGGAGTGGGAGCTGCTGCCCGGCCCCACGTTCGTCAAGACGTTCCTGCGCACCTACGCGGACTACCTCGGCCTGGACTCCCGCAACCTCGTCGAGGACTATCGGCAGCGCTACGAGCGCCCGTCCGGTCAGGAGCTCACGCCGTTCGGCACCAACCTCGGCGCCCGCCGCAGGCGGCCGCGGCGCCCGGTGCTGGCGCCGTGGATGCCCGTGCTCGCCGGCGTGATCGCGCTGGTCGCCGCGCTCTACCTCCTCGGCACCTGGGGCGGCGACGGCCCGTCGGACGAGCGGTCCGCGCAACCGACGCCGACCGCCACGCCGGCTCCCGCGGCCGACGATCAGGGCTCCGAGCGCAAGCGGACGCCACGCCGGAAGACCGCCGTGCGGCTGCAGATCCGGCCGATGGGCCCGGTGAGCGTGTGCCTGGAGAACGGCGCGGGGGAGGCGCTCATCGCCAATCAGACGCTCGAGGCGGGCCAGGACACCGAGACGTTCAAGGCCAAGCGCTTCCGGATGTCCTTCGGCACCGGCGCCGCCGTCATGCGAGTCGACGGCACGGCCTACCCGGTCTCGGACGCCGCGCCGATCGGCTACGAGGTGCGTGCGGGCGGCAAGCCGCGTGCACTGCCGGAGGCCGACCGCCCGACCTGCGCCCGATGAGCACCGACCCGACCTCGCGGGCGAGCACGGGCACTGATCCGACTTCGTCGGCGAGCACAGGCGTGCGCGCAGGCATCGTCGTGACCGGCACGGAGGTGCTGTCTGGGATCGTCGCGGACCGCAACGGCCCGTGGCTCTCGGAGCGCGTGCGCGAGCACGGCGTGGAGCTCGCCCACATCATCGTGGTCGGCGACCGGCCGGCCGACATGCGCGCGGCGCTCGACTTCCTCGCGCGCGAAGGGGTGGAGCTGATCGTCACCTCCGGCGGGCTCGGGCCGACCGCCGACGACCTGACCGCCGAGGTGGTCGGCGGCTTCGCCCGGCGCCCGATGGTGCTCGACGCGGCGCTCGAGGAGCGGATCCTCGCGATCCTGCGGCGCAACCGCTCGCGCTCCTACAGCGAGGAGGCGATGCGTGCCGGCAACCGCAAGCAGGCGGTGATCCCGGAGGGCGCGACGATCCTCGAGCCGGTCGGCACGGCGCCGGGCCTGCTGGTCGCACCGGCTTCCGGGGGCCCGCTCGTCGTCGTGCTCCCCGGCCCGCCCGGCGAGCTGCGGCCGATGTGGGCCACGGCGGCGCGGACCGAGCCGCTGCGGAGCCTGGTCGAGCGCGCGGGCACGCTGGAGACCCGCATGCTGCGGCTGTTCGGGGTGCCGGAGTCCGAGATCGCCCTCAGCCTGCTCGCGATAGAGCGGGGCGGCGTGGACATGGGACGGCTGGAGATCACGACCTGTCTGCGGCGCGGGGAGCTCGAGATCGCAACGGTGTTCGCGCCCGCGGCGGCTGCCGACTACGACGCGTTCGCGGTCGCCATCCGCGAGCGCCACGGGGACGCGCTGTTCTCGCAGGACGGCTCGTCGATCGACGAGCAGGTCGCAGGCCTGCTCGCGGGACGCACCGTCGCGACGGCCGAGTCGTGCACCGGCGGGTTGATGACCGGCCGCCTGACCGATCGCGCCGGGTCGAGCGCCTACGTGCTCGGCGGCGTGGTCGTCTACTCCAACGCGGCCAAGGAGGGCTTCGCCGACGTCCCGGCGGCCCTGATCGAGCGCCACGGCGCGGTCTCGCCCGAGGTCGCCGCGGCGCTCGCCGATGGGGCGATCGCCCGCTTCGGCGCGCAGCTCGGGATCGGCATCACGGGCGTCGCGGGGCCCGGCGGCGGCAGCGAGGACAAGCCGGTCGGCATGGTCTGCCTGAGCGTTGCGCACGCGGGCGGCGAGCGGATCGACCGGACGCTGCGGCTCCCGGGTGACCGCGCGATGGTGCGCGAGCGGACGACGACGGCTACGATGCACCTGTTGCGGCGGCTGCTCGCGTGAGCTCCAGCGACGGCGCGCCGGCCCGGCTGCGCCTGTTCGTCGCGCTCGACCTGCCCGCAGCGGTGCGCGCGGCGCTCGCGCGCTTCCGCGACGCGGCGGCGGACCCTGCGATCTGGCGTCCGCTGCCCGAGGCGTCGTTCCACGTGACGCTCGCGTTCCTCGGCCACCGGCCTGCGCAGGACGCCGTTCGGGTCGCCGCCGTGCTCGACGGGGTGGATGGCGGCCCGGCGCCGGAGCTGGCCCTCGGCGCGGTGCTGCTGCTGCCGCCGCGGCGGGCCCGGGTGCTCACCGTCGGGCTCGAAGATCGAGGCGGTGCCGCTGCGCGGCTGCAGGCCGAGGTGAGCGCCGGGCTGGCCGCCGCCGGGCTCTGCGAGCCGGAGGCGCGCCCGTTCCGCCCCCACGTGACCGTCGCCCGGCTGCTCCCCGGCGCCCGCGCCCCGCGGACGGTCGAGGCCATGCCCGACGGTGTCGCGTTCACGGCAGGCGCGGTGACGCTCTACCGATCCCGGCCGGGCCGAGGCGGAGCGGTGTACGAGCCGCGCTTCACGCGGACGCTCGGCTGACGCACTACAGTCGCTCGCAGATGACGGCACGGCGGGCGATCACGACAGCGGTGCTCGCCGTGGTGGTCGCGCTCGCGGCGAGCGCTCCGGCGTCCGCGAAGCTGCGCACCCAACCGACTTCGTCGGCGGGCACAGACTGGCGCGGGTGCCCGGAGGCCGAGGGCGTGGCGTGCGCGACGGTCCGGGTGCCGCTGGATCGCTCCGGCGGGCTTGCAGGCCAGGTCAAGCTGCGCGTCGCGCGCGTGGAGGTCACCCGCAAGCGCCGCGCCCATCTCATGTACCTGTCGGGCGGCCCGGGCGGCGCCGGCGTGCTCGAGATGATCGACGTGCTGTTCGAGCTGCCACAGCTCGCGCGCGAGTACGCCGTGCTCGGCTTCGACCAGCGCGGCACCGGGCGCAGCGGGCTGCTGCGGTGCAAGGAGCTCGAGCGCGACGGGCGGCTGCGCTCCACCGCGGCGGGCGAGCAGTGCGCGCGCCGGCTGGGTCCCGCGCGCGCCTTCTACACGACGCCCGACACGGTCGCCGACATGGAGGCGATCCGCAGGGCCGTCGGCGCACGCAAGCTGACGCTGTTCGGGATCTCCTACGGGACCGAGCTCGCGCTCGCCTACGCGCGCGCCCATCCCACTCGCGTCGACCGCCTGATCCTCGACTCCACGGTCGACCCCGACGAGAGCGACCCGTTCGGACTCGCCGGCTTCCGGGCGATGGCGCCGACGCTGGCGTCGCTGTGCCCCGCGGGCTGCCGCGGCGTGAGCGCCGATCCGGGCGCCGACCTGACCGCGCTGACGGCCAAGCTGCGCGCGGCGCCGCTGCGTGGCGACGTCTACGACGCGCGCGGGAAGCGGGTGCGGCGAACGCTGCGGCCGACCGCGATCGCCGATCTGCTCTACGACGCCGACTACGACCCGGCGCTGCGCGCGGGGATCCCGATGGCGGTGCGCGCCGCGCTGGACCACGACGACGCCGCGCCCCTGCTGCGCCTGCTGGCGGCTTCTGCGCCGCTGTCGGCACCGTCCGATCCGCGCGACTTCTCCGCCGCCCGGTACGCGACGGTGTGCGAGGAGACGCCGCTGCCCTGGCCACGCGGCACGCCGCTGGACGACCGCTTCCAGGTCGCGCGCGACCGGGCGCTCGCGCTGGCGCCCGCCGCGTTCGCGCCGTTCGACGCCGGGGTCGCCTACGCGGACGAGATCGACCTGTGCCTGCGCTGGCCCGATCCTGGCCAGCCCCCGCCCGCTGTGGGCGGCGCCTACCCGGCCGTACCGACGCTGCTGCTCCAGGGCGAGGAGGACCTGCGCACGCCGCCCGAGGCCTCCGCCCGCATCGCCTCGCTCATCCCTGGTTCCCAGCGCGTGACCGTGCCGGGGGTCGGCCACGCGATCATCGGCGCGGACCCCAGCGGCTGCGGGCGCCGCCAGCTGCTGCGCTTCATTGCGGGCGGCGCCGTCCGCGCGCGCTGCCCGCGCGTGCCGACCGGCGTGCCGGCGACCGATGTGCCGCCCACGTCGCTCGCACAGCGCGCGCCGGCGGCCGGGCTGGCGGGGAGGCTGGGCCGGACGGTCAGCGCCGTGGACGCGACGCTCGACTTCCTGGATTTCGCGCTCTCGCCTGCGCTGGGCGTGGACGGGCGCGGCGGCGGTTTGCGCGGCGGGCGCTTTCGGTCCGGCCGGCGCCTGACGTTGCGTCGCGTCGTGGTGGTGCCGGGCGTGCGGGTCAGCGGGCGCGAGCTGCGCTCGGGTGCGTTGCGGCTCCGGGTGGGCGGCGTGGCGGCGTCCCGAGGCCTGGTGTCGGTCTCCACGTCCGGGCGGCTGCGCGGCCGGCTCGGCGGGCGCCGCGTCCGCGCGGTGCTGGCGAACCGCCCGCCGCGGCCGCAGGCGTTCGGCACCGTGGCGCGGGCGGCGACGACGGTGTCGCCGCCGGCTAGCCGTTGATCCGCGACATGTCCGCGTACCGGTCGCCCACGCCCTGCCCGGCGCCGTCGAGCGCCACCAGGTCTTCGGCGCTCAGCTCGACCTCCATCGCCCCGACGTTCTCCTCCAGGTACCGCCGCCGCTTGGTTCCCGGGATCGGGACGAGGCCCTCGCCCTGCGCATGCACCCACGCAAGCGCGACCTGCGCGGGGGTGACGTCCTTGGCCGCCGCGAGCGCGTCGATCTTCTCCACGATCGCGATGTTGGCCTCGAGGTTGTCGCCCTGGAGCCGCGGCTGGTAGCGGCGGAAGTCGTCCTCGGACAGCTCGTCGAGCGAGCGCAGCTTGCCGGTGAGGAACCCGCGGCCCAGCGGGCTGTAGGGGACGAAGCCGATGCCCAGCTCGCGCAGCGTCGGGAGGATCTCGGACTCGGGCTCGCGCGCCCACACCGAGTACTCGGTCTGGAGCGCGGAGATCGGGTGCACGGCGTGCGCGCGCCGGATCGTCTCCGGCGCCGCCTCGGACAGGCCGAGGTAGCGGACTTTGCCCTCCGCCACCAGCTCGCCCATCGCGCCGACGGTCTCCTCGATCGGGGTCTCCGGGTCGACGCGGTGCTGGTAGTAGAGGTCGATGTGGTCGAGCCCGAGGCGCCCGAGCGAGGCCTCGCAGGCCCGCTTGACGTACTCCGGCCGGCCGTCGATGCCGCGCGCCGTCGCGTCGGCGGGGTCGCGCACGATGCCGAACTTGGTCGCGAGCACGACCTGCTCGCGCCGGTCGCCGATCGCCCGGCCGACGAGCTGCTCGTTCGTGTGCGGCCCGTAGATGTCGGACGTGTCGATCAGGGTCACGCCCAGCTCGAGTGCGCGGTGGATCGTGGCGACGGACTCCGCGTCGTCCCGCGGGCCGTAGAACTCGGACATGCCCATGCAGCCGAGGCCCTGCCGTGCGACGGTCAGGCCCTGGTTGCCGAGGGGAACGGATTGCACGAGAGGTGCTCCTTTGGATCGGGAGGAGGCTGTGGGAATGGGCTCGGCCGCGCGCGAGGAGGCCGGCGAGCGGCGCGCCCGTACGTCACCGTAGGTCTTCGCGCGCGCTCGAAGTCAAGGCCGCGCCGCGAATCAGCCGCCGAGCCGCTCGCGGTAGACCTCGATCTTGTAGTCGATGGCCTCGAGGTTGCGGCGCATCGCGTCGAGCTGCGCCAATACGGCGTCCCGATGCGCCTCGAGCAGCGCGAGCCGCTGGTCCTCGTTGCCGTCGCCGGAGCGCACCAGCTCGGCGTAGTCGCGGATGCGCCGGATCGGCATGCCGGTGGCACGCATCCGGCTGAGCAGCGTGACCCAGCGGATCTCGCTCTCGGAGTAGCGTCGATGGCTGGACGGCGCGCGCCCGACCGGATCGAGCATGAGCCCCGCGCGCTCGTAGTAGCGGAGGGTGTGCGCGCTCAGGCCGGTGACCTCGGCGGCGTCAGAGATGCTGAGGGCATTGGCGGTGACCATGAGGCGATGGTAGGCCTTTGAGCGCACTCGAAGTCAAGGATGCGGCGAGTCGGCACGCGTCCGCGCGCCTCTTGTCACGTTCGCGTGTTGTTCCGTGCCGGCCGTGCACGGAGGCTCTCGTTCCGTCCGACCCCCGAACCATGATGCCGCGACCACGACTTTCGAGAGCTGCAAGAGGAGCACTGTCCACATGAGCCAGGAGCCGGCCGGCAAGGCCCGCGACACCGCCCTGCAAGGCGCGCTCGCGCAGATCGAGCGCCAGTTCGGCAAGGGCACGGTCATGCGCATGGGCGATGAAGGCGCCCAGGTCCGCGTGGACGCCATCCCCACGGGCGCGCTGTCGCTCGACCTCGCGCTCGGCATCGGCGGCATGCCCCGCGGCCGCATCGTCGAGGTCTTCGGTCCCGAGTCCTCGGGCAAGACGACGCTCTTCTACCACGTCATCGCCGAGGCGCAGGAGCTCGGCGGGGTGTGCGCGTTCATCGACGCAGAGCACGCGATGGACCCGCTGTACGCGCAGAACCTGGGCGTCAACATCGACGAGCTGCTCGTCTCCCAGCCCGACTACGGCGAGCAGGGGCTCGAGATCGCCGACATGCTCGTGCGGTCGGGCGCGGTCGACGTGGTGGCGATCGACTCCGTGGCGGCGCTGACGCCGCGGGCCGAGCTCGAGGGCCAGATGGGCGACCAGACCGTCGGCGTGCAGGCGCGGATGATGAGCCAGGCGATGCGCAAGCTGGCCGGCAACCTCAACCGCACGCAGACGCTCTGCCTGTTCGTCAACCAGATCCGCGAGAAGGTGGGCGTCATGTTCGGCTCGCCGGAGACCCAGCCGGGTGGCCGCGCGCTGAAGTTCTACTCGTCCCAGCGCCTGGACATCCGCCGTATCGAGACGCTGAAGGACGGCACCGAGGCCGTCGGCAACCGCGTCCGTGTGAAGGTGGTCAAGAACAAGGTCGCCGCTCCGTTCCGCCAGGCCGAGTTCGACATCGAGTTCGGCAAGGGCATCTCGTCGTCGGGCTGCATCCTGGATCTGGCGATCGAGCACAACGTGGTCACCAAGTCCGGTTCGTTCTTCTCCTACGGCGACGAGCGGCTCGGGCAGGGCCGCAACAACGCCAAGGCCTACCTGGACGAGCACGTCGAGGTCACCAAGGAGATCGAGGCCAAGATCTACGCCGAGCTGGGCATCGGC
>JBPCNM010000125.1:0-5877 GCA_051001255.1 Solirubrobacteraceae bacterium | reverse complement strand
ACGGCGAGTTGGCTGCCAGCGCGAGCAGCAGCGGCACGTGCACGCGCAGGCCCCGGAGCGCGCAGACGAGCATCCCCAGCCCCGGCCCGACCGCGTCGCCCTGGTGCACGCCGGCGAGGATCCGCTGGCGGTGGTCGCCCGGCTCGGAGGCCAGGGCCCGCACGCCGGCGAGCTCGGCCTCGCAGCCCAGCGCGGCGGCGTGGGAGGCGCACGCGGCCAGCAGCTCGTCGAGGAGGTCGCGCACCGGCCGGCGCGTCTCGTGCCGGGGATCGAGGAACTCCGCCCGCATGCCGTCGCGCGTGGCGAGGAAGCGGTTCTCGTCGAGCACCTCCGGCCGCGACGCGATCGTCTCGTCGACCCATCCCTCCGTCGCGTCCAGTCGTACCGCGCACTGCACCAGGGCGGCCAGCGCGCCGTTGTCGGCGGAGCGCGTCTGGGCGTCCATGATCCGCACCTCGATCGTGCCCAGCTTGGGCTGCAGCCGCACGTCCCACCACAGGAACGTCGGCTCGGGAAACGCCTCGCAGCGCAGCAGCACGTCGATCGCCTCGACGTAGTCGGCGTAGGTCGCGAACGGGCGCGGGATGCCGACCCGCGGGAACGTACCGAACACCGGCACGCGCGCAGACGCGAGGCCGGTGTCGCGGCCCTGCCAGAACGGCGAGTTGGCTGCCAGCGCGAGCAGCAGCGGCACGTGCACGCGCAGGCCCCGGAGCGCGCAGACCGCCGCCTCGGCGTCGGGCACGGCGACGTGGACGTGGAGCGCGAACGTCGGCTCGCGCCGCGCGAGCTCGCGCATCGAGTCATAGATCGACTGGTAGCGCGCGCCCGACGACACCTCGACTTCGCTCCACTGCGCGAACGGGTGCGTGCCGGCGACCGCCGCCCGGAGCTCGAGCGGCGCGAGGTCGGCGGCCAGGCCGGCGCGCAGCTCGGCCAGCTCGGCGGCTGCGCCCGCGGCGCTCGCGTGCGGGCGGGTGAAGAGCTCCAGCGCCGAGCCGTGCGTCTCCGCGGCGGCGTGATCGGCGACGGCGCGCGAGAGCGCGGGCAGCACGTCTTCTATCCGCGACGCGAGCGACCAGTCGCGCGGGTCCAGGAGCATGACCTCCTCCTCGATCCCGACGGTCCACGGCGTCCCGGTGGCCGCCGGGTTCCACTCGGCCCAGGCCGGCAGTGCCCTCACGGCAGCACCCAGGTGTCCTTCGCGCCCCCGTTCTGCGACGAGTTGACGACAAGCGCGCCCTCGTCGAGCGCCACGCGCGTGATCCCGCCGCGGAGGACCTCGACCTCGTCGGGAGCCGACATCAGCACGAAGGGTCGCAGGTCCACGTGGCGGGGGACGAGGGCGCCGTCCACCTCGGTCGGGTGCGTCGACAGGCCGACCAACCGCTGCGCCACGTAGTCGCCCGGGGCCGCGCGCACCTGCTCGCGCAGCTCGTCGACGTCGGCGCGCTCGGCGTGCGGGCAGACGACGACGCCGATGCCGCCGTAGGAGCCGCGGTCCTTGATCACCAGCTCGTCGAACACGTCGAGCGCACGCTCGAGCACCGGCGGCTCGCCGAGGTCGAACGTCTCGACCTGGTCGAGCACGGGGTCCTCGCGCAGGTAGAAGCGGATCATGTCGTGGACGTAGGCGTGGGCGAGCTTGTCGTCGGCGATCCCGGTGCCGAAGCAGTTGACCAGCTTCAGCCGCCCCGCCGCCAGGACCGGCTGGAGCAACGCACCCACCTCGCTGTCGACCCGGTCGGCGTTCGTGCGGCGGTAGACGCCGTCGACGGGGGTGCCGCCGTGCCACAGGCGGTCGCCTCGCCGCTCGAGGTCGCCGGCCCCGACCAGCGGGATCCTCAGCGCCTCGGCGACCCACGCATGCTCCCAGTGGGCGGAGTTGCCGGGGCCGTCGGTCAGCACGACGACGGTGCCCGGCCCGAACACGCGCCGCAACGCGTCGGGCAGCCCGTCGAGCGGCTCCGGTCGCGCCTCGGGCGGCAGGTCGAGCCCGCGCAGCGTCGCCTCCCGGGCCGCCGCCCAGTACGCGAACCCGCTGGGCGTGCGCAGGTTGTCCTCGAGCACCAGCCAGTCGCCGGCGCTGTCGCGCACCACGTCGAGACCGGCGATCCCGATCCACACGCCGTCGGGCGGCCGCACGCCGGCCATCCGCGGCTCGAGATAGTCCGCCGTGTCGAGCACGCGACGGGGCAGGACGCCCTCGGCGACGATGCGCCGCTCGGCGTAGACGTCGGCCACGAACGCGTCGAGCGCGCGGACCCGCTGCGCGAGGCCGGCCGCGATCCGCGCCCAGTCGCCGGCGGCGATGACCCGCGGCACGGGGTCCAGATGCCAGGCGCCGTCGCCGTCGACGGACTGAAAGCGGATGCCCATCGCGTCGACCGCCTCGCGCACGCCGGCGCCGAGCGCGGCCAGGTCGCAGGCGAGCACGGCGTCCATTACGGCGCGGGCGGCTGGACGGACGCTCCCATCCGGGGCGACGGCGTCGTCGAACGTGGACGAGCGGTAACCCTCGAGGAGAGGGGCGTGCACGCCAGCCGCCTACCCGCTCGCCATGACCGGCAGGCGCGCCACACTGCAAGGCAGTGAACGCGCCGCAGTCGCTCGAGGTCGCGCTCGCGACCGTCCAGGCGTTCGCCGAGCAGGCCGGCGCCGAGCGGGTCGTCGTGCTGCTGGACGGCGGGGAGGACGCGCTGCCGGTGATCGTCGAGCGGTTCGAGGACGGCGGCCTGCAGGTGACCGAAGGGGAGTCGGCGCGGGTGGCCGCCCCGGACGCCGGCGTGGCGCCGCTGCCACTGAGGGGGCTGCGCGCGGTGCCCGCGAGCGCCCTGACCGCCGACCCGGAGACCGGCGAGCTGGCCGCGCCGCTGGGCAGCGTGCAGCTGATGGCCGACTCGGTGCTCGCGCTCGCATGCGCGCTCGGCGGGCGCTCCGTGGCGACCGCCACGTTCGCGACGCGCGACCCGGACCTCCCCCTCACCGTCGCCGCGCGTGAGGGGGAGCCGGTGGTGCTCGACCTCGCGGGCCGCCACTTCGCGTTGCCGCCCGGTCTCTGACCGGCGATCCCTGAACCGTGCGGCGCGCGGGTATCCGAGGGCCATGCGGCACGAGCGGCACTGGTCGGTCGAGGAGGCGAACGCGCTGCGCCCGTACGTGGGCGCGTGCGTGCGGCGCCTGCGGGAGGCCCGCGGATGGCTCGCGGGGCGGCCCGTGCCGCCCGCCGCCGGCGCGCTCGCCATGATCAGCGGCGGCGCGTGGCCGGGCCGGGAGCACGCCGAGGCGGCGGTGGACGTGGTGCTCACGCTCGGCCAGCTCGACCGGCTCGAGGTGCTCGTCCGCGACCTCGACGCCGGCCTCGTGGACTTCCCCGCGCTGCGCGACGGCGAGGAGGTCTACCTCTGCTGGCTGGTCGACGAGCCCGAGGTGCGCCACTGGCACGCACCCGGCGCCGGCTTCCCGGCTCGCCGGCCGCTATGAAGCCGGCGCGGCCCGTCTCTTAGCGCCCTTTCAGCTTGACGGCGCAGCATCGCGGTCGATGTACATCCTCGTGGTCGACGACGAGCCGGCGGTCCGCGACGCCGTCGACCGCGCGCTGCGGCTCGACGGCCACCGCGTGACCGTCGCGCAGGATGGTCGCGCGGCGCTCGACGCGTTCGCGGCGGCGTCGCCCGACGCGCTCGTGCTCGACCTGCTGATGCCGCGCGTCGACGGGCTGGAGGTCTGCCGCCGGCTGCGCGCGGCCGGCGACCGCACGCCGGTGCTGCCGAGGGGGCGCTCGACAAGTTCGGCGTAGAGCTGAAGTCCTCCGCGTCGCTGGACGGGCCGGTGATCTTCAGCCAGCTCGTAGGCCCGGGCAAGCGCGTCGAGGTACCGGCGGGTGAGCGGCCGGTCGAGCTGCTTTCCGTGAGCGAGCTGAAGGCGGTGGCGTCCGGCGAGCGCGCGCCGTTCTTCGCCGACGTCGACCTGGACGGCCGCCATCTGCGCGTCTACACGGCCCGCGACGCGAAGGGCGGCGCGCTGCAGGTCGCGCGCTCGCCTCGCCACCGCGGGCGGCAGCGGTCTCGGCCTCCGACAGCTCGAGCAGGTAGCGGCAGCCGATCACGAGCCGGTCGTCCTCGCGCGAGCGGGCGAGCGCGGCCATCAGTGCGGCGCGGGGCTCGCCGGCGAGGAGCGCCGCCTCCGGGGAGGGGGCCGCCGCCCCGGACGGACGCTCCTCGCCCGCGGCACGAAGCACCAGCGCGGCGCGGCGGCCGGCGGACCGGCGCCGGTTGCGCGCCTCGTTGGCGACGATCGTCAGCAGCCACGGGCGAAACGGCCGCGCCGCGTCGAAGCGCCCGAGCGTGCGCCAGGCCTTGACGAAGCCGTCCTGGGCGGCCTCCTCGGCGTCGGCGGCGTTGCGCGTGAGCACGAGCGCGGTGCGAAAGGCGGTCTGCTGGTGAAGGCGCACGAGCTGTTCGTAGGCGTCGAGATCCCCTCCGCGGGCGCGGCTGAGCAGGACGGCTTCGGTCGGGGGTGGCGGGTGCACCACCGCAAAGCTCTACACCGGAGGCGGCGCCCGGGTTCCCGGAACGTCCCCGCCCGGCGTCGGGCACTCGACCGCGTGGTCGCGCCGATCGAGCCGCGCCCTGCCGCGCAACTGGCGGGCTTCGCGCTCCCTGATTCCGTGGCGGATGACAGGCCGCCCCGGCGGGCGATCACCGCCGCCGCGCCGGCCGCGATCGCCCGGCTGCAGGGCGGCCGAACACGGTCGGCCCGCTGACAGGCGCAACCGGTCGGTGGCACCGGCGGGTACCGTCGCCAGCATGCAGCCGCTCGGCGACGCCAGACGACGCGCTGCAGCGGTCGCCGGTCGGTCGATCCGCGAGTTCTTCGACGACGGCTGCCCGCAGCGGGCGGCCGCAATCTCCTACTACACCCTGCTGTCGCTGTTTCCGCTGGCGATCGTGCTCGTGGCGGCCTTCGGGCTGGTCATCGACGACGAGGCCGCGCGGCGGCAGATCATCGAGGTCATGCTCGACAACCTGCCGCTGCGCGAGGACGGCGGACGGGGTGACCTCGAACAGCTGCTGCAGTCGGTGACCGCGGCGAGCGGCGGCTTCGGGGTGATCGGCGCCGGGTCCCTGCTGCTCGCCGCCAGCGCCGTGATGGGCAGCGTGCGCCAGGCGCTCAACGCGGCCTGGGAGGTCGGCGACGCGCGCCCGCCACTGCGCGGCAAGCTCGTCGATCTGCTGCTCGTCCTCGCGACCGGCGTCGTCATCGCCACGTCGCTGGCGATGACGCTGGCGGTGCAGTTCGCCGCGTCGCTCGGCGCGCGCGTCGGCGGCCCCGACGTGCTCGCCCGCCTCGCGGTCGATCTCGGCGGCCGGCTCGTGCCGGCGGTGCTCGCGTTCGCCGTCTGCTGGGGCGTGTTCGCGGTCGTGCCCGCACGCCGAAGCGGGCTGCGCGACACCTGGCCCGGCGTGCTCGTCGCGGTGCTCGGCTTCGAGCTGGCCAAGGGCGGCTTCTCGCTGTATCTGCATACCGCGGCGAACTACGGCGCCATCTACGCGTCCTTGGGCGGCGTCGTCGCGTTCCTCGTCTTCATCTTCGTCGTGGCCAACCTGTTCCTGCTCGCCGCCGAGGTCGCGTCCGAGTGGCCGGCGGTGCGCGACGATCCGCCGCCCGAGCCCGATCCCAGACCCCTGCGGCTGCGCGTGCGGCGGGCCGCGCGCGGCCTCGTCGTGCGGCTTCCGCGCCCGCCGCGCCCGTAGCCAGCGCCGGGCTTCGCGGGCCGCTCAGCCCACGAGCGCCCGGAACGCGCGCCCGCGCGCCTCGAAGTCGGCGAACTGATCGAAGCTCGCGCAGGCCGGCGAGAGCAGCACGACGTCGCCG
>JBPCNM010000124.1:0-4992 GCA_051001255.1 Solirubrobacteraceae bacterium | reverse complement strand
GGCCAGGAACCGCCCGAACGGATCGACGATGCACGATCCGCCGCGCGAGATCTCGGTCTCCGGATCGTCGCCCAGCGCGTTGGGGACGTCCGGCGGGAAGTCGGCGCGCGTCGAGTACTGGTTGGCGCTGAGCACGAAGCAGCGGCCCTCGATCGCGACGTGCTGCATCGAGGCGACCCACTGGTCGCGTTCGTCGGCCGTCGGGGCGCAGTAGAGCTGGATGCCCTTGGCGAACATCGCCATCCGCATCAGCGGCATGTAGTTCTCCCAGCAGATGACGGCCCCGAGCTTGCCGAGCGGGGTGTCAAAGACCGGCATCGTCGAGCCGTCCCCGGCGCCCCACAAGACGCGTTCCATCTGCGTCGGCGTCAACTTGCGGTGCTTGCCGAGCAGGGCCCCGTCGGGGGAGAAGAACAGCACCGTGCAGTACAGCGTGCCGCCTTCGCGCTCGACGACCCCGATGACCAGGTGGATCGCGTTCTGCTCGGCGATCGAAGCGAGGGCGTCGACGGCGGGCCCCGGCACCTCGGCGGCGCTGTCGGCGTAGCGGGCGAACTGCTCGTAGCCCTGCGGCCGGCGCGTTCCGACGACCGACTCGAACGCCATGCCCCGGGGGTAGCCGGAGACGAACGCCTCGGGGAACACGACGAGCTGCGCCCCTGCGGCCGCCGCCTCCGCTGCGCGCCTCCCCGCCTTGTCGAGGCTCGCTTCCCGGTCGAAGCCGACCGCGGCGGCCTGCACGACGGCGGCGCGGACGGAGGCGCTCACCGGGCCATCGCCGCTTCGGGCACGCGGCGCAGGGCACGACGGAGATCGGCGACGAGGTCGTGGGGGTCCTCGATGCCGACGCTCAGGCGGACCAGGCCGTCCGTGATGCCGTTGCGCGCGCGGGCCTCCGGGCCGATGCTCGAGTGCAGGGTCGTAGCCGGATGGCAGGCCAGCGAGTCGACGTCGCCGACCGAGACGGCCTGCGTGAACAGCTCGAGCGCGTCGAGGAACGCAGCGGCGGCGTCGCAGCCGCCGTCGATCTCGAACGAGACGATTCCGCCGAAGCGGCGCATCTGGCACGCGGCGAGCGCATGGTCCGGGTGCTCGCGCAGCCCCGGGTAGTTGACTTGGGGGATCAGCGGGCTCTCGCGGAGTGCGTCGGCGACGATCTCGGCCCCGTCGCAATGAGCTTCCATGCGCACCGGCAGGGTCTTCGCCGCGCGCAGGAACAGCGACGCATCGGCGGGGCCGAGGCTGCTCCCGAGGAACTTGAGGGCAGTGTCTCGTATGGTCTTCATCGGAGCGGCCGCTCCGATGACGGCGCCTCCGATCGCGTCGCCATGCCCGCCGATGTACTTCGTGGTCGAATGGACGACCAGGTCGCAGCCGTGGTCGAGCGGCCGCGTCAGGTAGGGGGTGGCGAACGTGTTGTCCGCAACGCTCCACGCGCCGAGCGCCCGGGCGACGCGGGCGACGTCGCCGAGATCGTTGATCCCAAGGAGCGGATTGGTCGGGCTCTCGACCCAGATCATGCGGGTTGCGGGGGTGACGCCGTCCTCGAGCCGGTCGAAGTCGTGCGCGCTCACGGTCGTGATCCCGAAGCGGGGCAGGAACTGGCGCAGCAGCGCCTCGGTGCCGCCGTAGAGGGGCCCGACGAACAGCAGCTCGTCGCCGGGAGACAGGAGTCCCAAGGTGACGGTCGACACCGCGGCCATTCCGCTCGAGAGGGCGACAGCGGCTTCGGCACCCTCCAGGTCGGCGAGCTTGTGCTCGAGCGCCGAAACCGTCGGGTTGCCGAAGCGCGTGTACAGGTATCCCTCCGCCTCGCCCCGGAAGATCTGTGCTCCCCGCTCGAACGAGCCGTACGCGAAGCTCGCCGTCTGGAAGATCGGTGTGGTCAACGCTCCGGTGACGGCCTCGGGCCGTTGCCCCGCGTGCACCGCCCTGGTGCGGATGGACCGCGGCACGTCGCTGCCCGTGTCGTGGTTCGCGTGGTCCATGTCCCGAGCCTAGGCACGATGTAGCATCGACACAAATGAACGTTTCCGATGTCGAAGATCGGTCCATCCGATCCGGCGGTCCGCTCGACGGCCGGCAGCTCGTCACCTTCAGGGCGGTCGCGACGGAGTTGAGCTTCACCCGTGCCGCCGCGAGCCTGGGTTACGTCCAGTCCAGCGTGACCGCCCAGGTACAGTCGCTCGAGCGCGAGCTCGGCGTCCCCCTGTTCGAGCGCCTGGGCCGGAAGGTGACGCTCACGGATCCCGGAGAATGCCTGCTCGGCTACGCCAATCGAATCCTGGCGCTCACCGAGGAGGCGCGGTGTGCGGTCGCGGGCGACGGCGACGCCGCCGGGACGCTGACGGTCGGCGCTCCCGACACCCTCTGCGCCTACCGCCTTCCCGCGGTCCTGCACGCCTTTCGACGCGACTTCCCGTCGGTTCGCGTCGTGTTCCACCCCACGCGCTCGTCCAAGCAGGCACGTCGGGCCGTGGCCGAGGGACTGGTCGACGTCGCGCTGCTGCTGGACGAGCACATCGATGCCAGGGGCCTGGTGACCGAGGTCCTCGCACCCGAGCCCCTCTGCGTCCTGGTCGCACCCGATCACCCGCTCGCCGGCCTGGAAAGCGTCGATCCCGAACACCTCCAGAGCCTCCCGACGGTCCTGACGGAGGAGGGTTGCGGCTACCGCAATCTCTTCGAGCGCCTGCTCGACGAGGCGGGCGTATCACGCGGCAGCACGGTGGAGTTCGCGAGCATCGAGGCGATCAAGGAGTGCGCGAAGGCGGGGATGGGCCTCACGATCCTCCCGCGCGTCGCCGTCGGGCCGGAGCTCGGCGAGCGAGCGCTGATCGCCCTCTCGTGGGGCGGCCCCCCGCTGGAGATCGTCAGCCAGATGGTCTGGCACAAGGACAAGTGGCTCTCCCCGGCTCTGAGCGCGTTCCTGAGCTGCGCTCGAAGCGAGCTGGGGGAGTCCGGCTAGACCGGCCAGGCCTCCAGCCGGTCGGCCAGCGCGCGCAGGAACCGGGCCGCCAGGGCGCCGTCGAGCGCCCGGTGGTCCCAGCTCATGCACAGGTAGGTCATCCGCCGGATCGCGATCGCGTCGTCGCCGAGCTCGTCGGTGACCACGACGGGACGCTTGACGACCGCCTCGGTGTCGAGGATCGCCACCTGCGGCTGGTTGATCACCGGCGTGGCGATGATCGAGCCGTAGCCGCCCGGGTTGGTGATCGTGAACGAGCCGCCGCGCACCTCGTCGGGCGTCAGCGCGTTCTGGCGCGCACGCTCGGCGAGGTCCTTGATCCGCGCCGCGAGGCCCTCCACGGACAGCTCCTGCGCGTCGCGGATGACCGGCACGATCAGCCCGCCGCCTGTGCCCGCCGACGAAGTCGGTTGGGTATGGCCGAGCGAGACGGCGATGCCGAGGTGCACGCCCTGATACGTGGTCAGCGTCTCGCCCTCGAGGGTGGCGTTGAGCGCCGGGAACTCGCGCAGCGTCTCGATCGTCGCACGGGCGATCACCGGGAGGTAGGTCACGCCGAGCGCCCGCCGCGCCGCGTCCACGCGCGTCAGGTCGGCCTCGACGATCGTCGTGCACGTCGCCGCCGTCCGCAGCGACTCGACCATCGCGCGCCCGATCGACTGGCGCATGCGCGAGAGCGGAGCCGCGCCCGCGGCGGCCGCGGGAGCCGCCTCGGGTGCGCCGAACCGCGGCGTGCGCCGCTTCGCCGGCGCCGGCGCGTCGGGCAGGTAGGGCGACTCGATGTGCATCGGCGGCTCGGCCGCCGGCGCGCCGTCACCGGTGCCCGCCGACGAGGTCGGCTGGGTATCCAGGTACGCGAGCACGTCCTGCTTGCGCACCCGGCCGCCGCGGCCCGTGCCCTCGATCTGCGAGAGGTCGAGGTCGTGCTCCGCGGCCATGCGCATCACGACCGGCGAATAGCGCCTTCCGCCCGGCCCGAGACGCTGCGAAGCCGCAGGCGATGACGCGCCGAGCGGCAGCGGTGTCGAGGCAGTCGAGGCAGCTGCGGCGCCCTGTTGCGCGGAGCCGGTGGCGTGCTCCTCCGTCGTGTCGCCCTGCAGCTCGCCGGCCTCGCCCGGCGCCTCGAGCGCGACCTCGGCCTCGCTCGTGCCCTCCGAGGAGTGCGCCTCGCCCGGCTTGGCGTCCGTGGCGATCAGCGCCAGCACCGCGCCGACCTCGACCGTCGACCCGACGTCGACGAGGATCTCCTGCAGCCGGCCGGCCGCGGGTGCCTCGACGTCGGTGTCGATCTTGTCGGTCGAGATGGCGGCGATGACCTCGTCGGCCTCCACCCAGTCGCCGACCTGCTTCTTCCATTCCACGACGGTGCCCTCGGCGACCGACACCCCCATCTGGGGCATCCTGATCTCAGTACTCGAGAAGCTCACGCACGGCCTCCCTGACGTCGTCGACCTGGGGCAGGACCGCCTGCTCGAGCGTGGGCGAGAACGGGATCGGCACGTCCGGCGTCGCCACGCGGACGACCGGCCCGTCGAGGTCCTCCCACGCGTACTGCGCGATCAGCGCGGCCACCTGCGCGCCCGCGGCGCACATCTGGTTGGCCTCGTCCACCACGACCACCTTCGAGCACTTGCGCACGCTGGCGAGGATCGCCTCCTCGTCGAGCGGCACGAGCGAGCGCAGGTCGAGCACCTCGACCGACGCGCCGTCGAGGTCGGCCGTCGCCTCGAGCGCCGTGTGCACCATCGCGCCGTAGGCGATCACGACGAGGTCGGTGCCCTCGCGCGCCACCCGCGCGCGAAACTCGGTCTCGTAGCTGCCCTCGGGCACGTCGCCCTTGACGCGCCGGTAGAGGTGCTTGTGCTCCATGAAGAGGACCGGGTTGGGATCGCGCACCGCCTTGATCAGCAGGCCCTTCGCGTCCTCCGCCGTCGACGGCGCCACGACCTTCAGGCCCGGCGAGTGCATGAACCACGCCTCGGGGTTCTGCGAGTGGAACGGGCCGCCGGAGAAGCCGCCTCCGG
>JBPCNM010000123.1:0-6172 GCA_051001255.1 Solirubrobacteraceae bacterium | reverse complement strand
CGCCCGAGACGCCGCTGAACGTCGAGATCGGCCCACACCGCCGGCTCGTGTGGCGGCGCCACGAGCTGAGCGACTTCAAACGTGTCAAGGACGCGTTCGGCGGCACGGTGAACGACGTCGTGCTCACGGTCGTGGCCGGCGCGCTGCAGAAGTGGCTGGGCTCGCGCGGCGTACGCACCGAGGGCCTCGAGCTGCGCGCGCTCGTCCCGGTCTCGATCCGCGCGCGCCATCAGCGCGACCACATGGGCAACCGCATCGCCGCGATGCGCGGACCGCTGCCGGTCTACGTCGAGGACCCGGTCGCGCGGCTGCAGGTCGTGCGCCTTGCGATGGACGGCCTGAAGGACTCCAAGCAGGCGCTCGGCGCCGAGGTGCTCTCGGGCATGCAGGCGCTGGCGCCGCCGACCATCTTCGCCCAAGCCTCGCGGCTGAACTTCTCCACGCGCCTGTTCAACCTAATCGTCACCAACGTGCCCGGGCCGCAGTTCCCGCTCTACGTGCTCTCCCGCGAACTGCAGGACCTGTTCCCGGTCGCGTTCTTGCCCAAGCGCCACGCGCTCGCCGTGGCGATCATGTCCTACGACGGCGGGATGGACTTCGGGCTGCTCGGCGACTACGACGCGATGCCCGACCTCGAGCAGGTCGGCGACCTGCTGCAGGCGAGCCTGGCGGAGCTGCTGGCGGCGGCGGAGACCCGCGCGCCGGCTACCCAACCGGCTTCGCCGGCGGGCACAGGTGCCAACGGGAAGTCCGAGCGACGCGGTGGCGAGCCCTCGGGGCGAGACGGGATCAGTAGCCGAGCGCGAACTTCGCGTCCTCGGACATCTTCTCCGGCGACCACGGAGGCGTGAACACCATCGAGGTCACGACCTCGGCGACCTCGGGCAACTCGCCCACGAACTCCTGCATCTGCTCGGACACTTGCGGTCCGATCGGACACGCCGGCGTGGTGAGCGTGAACGTGACGTTCACGGTCCCCTCGTCGATCTCGACACCGTAGATCAGCCCCAGCTCGACGAAGTCGAGCCCCAGCTCGGGATCGATGACGTTGGAGAGCGCCTCGATGACGTCGTCATGGTCGACCATCCGCTTGAGTCTAGCCGCAGATTTGTTAGCTTCACGCCCATCGTCTCGTTCGACGAACAGCTCGGTGTCCTGCGCGTGACCGGGGACGAGGACCGCACGACGAGCGGCAGTCGCCGGCGTCCAATCTCCGTGGCGCTGAGAGCCACCCGCGACGTCATCGTCGACCTGTCGGAGCTTAACTTCGCCGACCCGTCGCTGATGATCGACCTCGCGTGCCTCGCGCAGCGCCTGCGGGCGCATGGCCAGACGCTCTCGCTGCGCCATCCCCAGCCGCACATCCGCCAGCTGATCGAGCTCGTCGGCTTGCACCGGCTCCCGTCGGTGCTGGTGATCGCGCCGCAGCCGGCCGCCGCCCCGGCCTGAGCCCGAGCCGGGACGGCTCGCCCGCGGTTAGCCGCGCTTGACGTCCGGCGCGTAGCCTGTCGGCGATGCCGCTCCTGCTCGTCGCGCTGTTCATCGCCGTTCCCATCGCGGAGCTGGCGGTGATCATCCAGGTCGGCCAGGCGATCGGCGTCTGGTGGACGATCGCGATCCTCGTCGCCGACTCGATCCTCGGCTCGCTGCTGATGCGCTCGCAGGGGCGCGCGGCGTGGCGGCGCTTCAACGACGCGGTCCGCACCGGCCGCGTGCCCGCGCGCGAGGTCGCCGACGGCGTGCTCGTGATCTTCGGCGGCGCGCTGCTGCTCACCCCCGGGTTCCTGTCGGACGTCTTCGGCCTCCTGTTCCTGCTCCCGCCGACGCGCGCGGTCATCCGCCGGGTGTTCCTGCGCGAGGCGATGAAGCGGATCGCCGTGTCGATGACCGGCCCGCGGATGCCGCGGACCGGCGGCCGCGACGACGACCTCGACGGCACGGCGGTCGATGTCGATCCCCGGCGCTCCGGGCTCGGCGCATGACGGTGACGGGCGCGGACGAGTCGGTCCGCGACGCGGCGACCGAGAGCGTCACGTTCGCGTTCGGGGACGCGTCCGCCCAGCTCTACGGGCTGGCGCGGCTCGGGCTCGGGCGCTCGGCGGAGGGTGCGCGCCAGGGCAGCGCGCTCGCCGTGCTGTTCGCCGGCCGCGAACCCGTGACGGCACTGGCACACGGCGCCGTGGCGGTGGACGAGGACACCGGCTGGGACGCGCTCTCGCTGGCCGGGCTGCGCGCGACGGTCGAGGCGCCGCTGGAGCGCTGGGCGGTGGCGCTCGCCGCCGACGACGGCCACGGGTTCGCGCTCGAGTTCGCGGCGCTGGGCGATCCCGCCGCACTCGCGCCCGACGCGCCGGCCGGGCGGCTCGGCGGCATGGCCGGCTATGACCAGCCGTGCCGCGTCCGCGGGACCGTCCGTGCGGCCGGGCGCGAGCACGCGATCGACGGCCTCGGCCAGCGCGGGCACGCGTGGGGCGATCCCGACTGGAGGCGGATCGACCTGGCGCGCACCGTCACAGCGTGGACCGAGGACGGCTCGGCGACGCTGACCGCCATCCGCCCCGCCGGCGCGCACCACCACGCCGAGGAGGCGACCTGGGCCGCGATGTGGGAGCCCGAGGCGAAGCCAACGACGCGTCAGCCGATGGAGCGCCCTCCGGGCGAGGCAGGAAGCCCTCCGGGCGAGGCAGGAGGCCGCCAGGCGAGGCAGTGCGTGCTGGCGATCCAGGACGGCCGCCTCTCCACCACCTACGACGCCGACGGCCACACGCGGCGTGCCGGCCTCGAGCTGTGGCCGGCGGGCGACACCGGCGAGGAGTGGGCGCGCCGCGCCGCCGGCGAGGTCCTGTGCGGTTCCTCGCTCGAGCTCGGCTCGCTGCGGCTCGACTGCGCGTTCTTCCGCTGGCGCCTCGAGGGCCGGCCGGGCGTCGGCCGCTACGACATCCTGCGCCACGCCGCGTGATCGAGGCCGTCGTCTCGGACTTCGGCGGGGTGCTCACCTCGCCGCTGATGGAGGGCTTCGCCCGCATCCAGGCCGACACGGGCGTGCCCGCGGCGGCGTTCGGCGTCGCCCTCGCGCGGGCGACGGCCACCGACGGGCGCAACCCGCTGTTCGAGCTGGAGGTCGGCGCGATCACCGAGGACCGGTTCGTGGCGACGCTCGAGCGCGAGCTCGAGGCCGGTCTGGGGCGCCCGGTGGCGCTGCACGGGTTCGGCGAGCGCTACATGGCGGCGCTCGATCCCAACGAGGCGCTGTTCGCCCACTACCGGGCGTTGCACGAGCGCGGCCTCCGCTTCGCGATGCTGACCAACAACGTGCGCGAGTGGGAGCCGCTGTGGCGCTCCAAGCTCCCGGTGGACGACATCTTCGAGACCGTCGTGGACTCCGGGTTCGTCGGGCTGCGCAAGCCCGACCCGGCGATCTACGCGCTCGTGCTCGAGCGGTTGGCGCTGCCCGCCGCGGCGTGCGTGTTCGTCGACGACATCGCGGTCAACGTCGAGGCGGCGCGGGCGTTGGGGTTCGCGGTCGTGCACTTCCGGGACACCGAGCGGGCGATCGCCGAACTCGACGCGCTCGTGCCGGCCACCTCAGCTCGGCAGCGGCCAGGGCAGCCACCAGCGCCGGCGCCAAGGGCGCCGCCGCCGTCTCAGTTGTCTGAGCCGAGCCGGTCCCAGCAGTAGAGCTCCAGGCATTCGGCGACCAGCTCCTCGCAGCGGCTGCGCGACAGCCAGGGCAGGACCGTCTCGAGCGCCTGCTCCTCGGCGACGCCGGCGTTGAACGCATCCTCGCCGCGCAGGCCCGCGGCGATCTTCAACGCCTCCCGCCGGTTCTCGCCAAGGGTCGTGAACGCGTTGACGAGGTAGTCCTTGTTGGCGATCGGCGTGCCGACCTCCATCGACGCGTGCCACGCGGCGAGCATCGAGAGGTCGTGCTCGTCGAGGTCGTCGACGGCCTTGGCGTAGTGTGAGGCCAGCTCCGCCTCCGGGATCTCGTCGACCCACGCGCGGACCAGTTCGCCCAGCAGCTGGCGGCGGGCCTCGCGACCGACCGACTCGGCGATGACGCGGATGGCGTCCTGCGGCGCGATGAAGCACAGGGGCATGGATCGCAAAGGTACGCCGCCGGTCGGACGGCACCTTTCGCGGTCGAGGTCAGGCGCCGGCAGCTGCCCGCGCGATCGGCTCGGCGATGTCCTCCGCCGGCTCCGCCGCGCCGAGCGGGAGCACGTCTCCGACCCGCGGATGCCAGGATGCGGCCATGGATCCCGAGACGGCCGAGGTCAAGGCGTCGGGCGGCGTCGTCTGGCGGCGCTCTGACGCCGGCGTGGAGCTGGTGGTCGTGCATCGCCCGCGCTACGACGACTGGTCGCTGCCGAAGGGCAAGCTCGATCCCGGCGAGACGTGGGAGCAGGCCGCGCTGCGCGAGGTCACCGAAGAGGTCGGCCTGCGCTGCCGGCTCGGCGACGAGCTGCCGTCCGTGGGCTACCGCGATCACAAGGGGCGCGAGAAGGTCGTCCGCTACTGGCTGATGGAGCCAGAGGACGGCGCCGCGCGCTTCACGCCGAACGACGAGGTGGACGAGATGCGCTGGTTGGACTTCGCGGCGGCCGCCGCGCTGCTGAGCTATCCGCACGACGCGGACCTGGTCCGGATCGCGCGGGGGCGCGTATGAACCGGGAGCGCTTCCCCGGAGTCGCGGGGAGTTGGGCGCGGCTGGACGGGCCTGCCGGCACCCAGATGGTCGACGCGGCGATCGACGCGATGGCGGACTTCATGCGCTCCGGGCGCAACGCGAACCACGGTGGCGCGTTTGCCGCGGCGCACGCCACCGACGCGTGCGTCCAGGACGCTCGCGCGGCGGTCGGCCAGCTGCTGGGCGCCGACCCGCGCGGCGTCGCGTTCGGCCCGTCGATGACGGCGATGACGATGCGGCTGTCGGCCGCCGTCGGCCGCACGCTCGCACCCGGCGACGAGCTGGTCGTCACGCGCCTGGACCACGACGCCAACGTGCGGCCGTGGGTGATCGCCGCCGAGCGCGCGGGCGCCACCGTGCGCTGGGCCGAGCCGGATCGCGCGACGCTGACGCTGCCGGCCTCCGCCGTGCGCGCGGTGCTGTCGGAGCGCACGCGCTGGGTCGCCGTCACGGCGGCGTCCAACGCCACCGGGACCGTCCCCGAGCTCGACGCGATCGTCGCCGCGGCGCACGACGCCGGCGCCCGGATCTCGGTCGACGCGGTCGCCGCCGCGCCGCACCGCGCGCTCGACCTGGCGGCGATCGGCGCCGACACGCTCGCCTGCTCGGCCTACAAGTGGTACGGCCCGCACATCGGGATCCTGTGCGCAGCGCCGGCGCTGTTGGAGGAGCTCGAGCCCGACAAGCTGAACCCGTCGCCCGCGGAGGCGCCGGACCGGTTCGAGCTCGGCACGCTCCCGTTCGAGTCGCTCGCCGGCGTGACGGCGGCGGCGGAGTACATGCTGGAAGTCGGCTTCGACGCGATCCGGCGCCACGAGGACGACCTGCTGGCGATCGCGTCCGACGGGCTCGCGGCGATCGACGGGGTGACGCTCTACGGCGACCCGCCCGACCGGGTGCCGACGCTGATGTTCAACGTGGCCGGCCGGACGTCGGCCGAGGTGGCGACGGCGCTGGCCGAGCGCGAGGTCGCCGTCTGGGACGGCAACTACTATGCGTGGGAGTTCGAGCGCTTCCTCGGCCTCGACCCCGACGGCGCCGTCCGCGCCGGCTTCGTGCACTACAACGACGCCGAGGACGCGCGGCGGCTCGTCGAGGCCGTGCGCGCGGTCGCCGAGGGCGCCGCGAGCGCGGCGGGGACGGCCGAGGCGACCCAGGAGGCGCCGGCGTGAGCGCCGGCGCCGTCATCGGGGACGACGCCCGCAGCGTCTTGGACGCCCGCGCGACATGGTCCGTTGCGACTTGATGTCGGATAGCGCGATCAACTCGCAACGCAACTCCCCGGAGCGTCGCGCTTCGCTGCTCGCACGCCTGCCGGGGTACTGCGCCGTGCGCTTCGCGCGCATGGCCGGCTCTTCGCTGGCCGCGCCGGACGCGGCCGGCTGGGTGACCGACTTCCTCAACGCGGCGTACTTCGCGCGGGCGGCCGCGCACCGCGGCGTCGAGGAAACGCGGCTGGCGTACGGGATCGTCACCCCCCGC
>JBPCNM010000122.1:0-4971 GCA_051001255.1 Solirubrobacteraceae bacterium | reverse complement strand
GCGCTGAGGCGGCCCGCGCAGACCGCGACGGTCACCGCCCGCACGACGCCGGCGCGGCGCGCCGACCCGTGCCCGGGCTCCCCGACCTGCGTGCGCGTCGTGGTCTCGAACCAGGGTGCGACACCGGCGGTGCTCGCGCTCTCGCTCGTCTCCGATCACGGCACCCGCGCGACGCTCGCCCGCCCCCGGATCACGATTCCGCCGGGCGGCCGGCGCGAGGCCGAGATCGACGTCGCGGGCGCCGGCCCCGACGGCCTCGCCGCGGGCCGGCTGGTCGCCCGTGCCGAAGGCGGCAGCGCCGTGCTCGCCCATCCCTTCGCCGTCGCGACCGCCCCGCCGCCGCCGCCGCTCGGCCCGCTGAGCGTGGGGGCCGAGGGCGGCCGCGTGACCGGCGTGCGCTTCGCACTCGGCGCGTTCGAGCGCGGTGACCCGCTGGCCGGCGGCACGCGCATCGAGCTCATCGAGCGGCTCGCCCTGACGCTGGTGACCGCGGATGGCGACCGGGTCGTGCGCCGGCTCACGCCGCCCGGTGGGGCGCGCGAGCTGCTGCCCGCGGAGTACGCCTACACGCTTCCCGCCGGCGTGCTGCGCGAGCTCGACCGCGGCCGCTACGCGTTCCGCGCCGTCGCACGCTCGCCGCGCGGCGGCGCGCCGGCCGTCGTCCGCTCGGAGCCGTTCACGCGGTGAGGACCGTGACGCTCTACGGGCGCCCCGGCTGCCACCTGTGCGACGACGCCCGCACGGTCCTCGAGCGCGTGCGCGCCACCCGTCCGTTCCGCCTGCTCGAGGTCGACATCGAGACCGACGACGCCCTGATCGCGCGCTACCTGGAGCGGATTCCCGTCGTCGCGCTCGACGGCGAGGAGCTGTTCGACCTCTATGTGGACGAGCAGGCGCTGCGTGACAGGCTGTAGCTAGAGTGATCGCGCCATGAGCTTCTCAGACGTCGCGAGCAGCGGAAACCGCAACGACTCTGGGGGCCCGCTCTCCGAACGCCTCTCGCTCGGCGTCGCCGCCCGCCTCTCGCGCTACCTGCAGGTGCTCACCCAGGCCCGCAAGATGGGCAAGGAGACGATCTCCTCGCAGGAGCTCTCGGAGTACACGCACGTGAACTCCACTCAGATCCGCCGCGACCTCTCGGGCTTCGGCAAGTTCGGCAAGCGCGGCGTCGGCTACAACGTCGACTCGCTGGTCTCGCAGATCCGCAAGATCCTGCGCACCTCCGGCCAGCACAACATCGCGCTGTTCGGCGCCGGCCACCTGGGCCGCGCGATCGCGTCGAGCGACATCTTCGCCGACCACGGCTTCCGGGTCGTCGCGATGTTCGACACCGACCGCTCCAAGATCGGCGAGCAGATCAACGGCGTCGGTGTGCGCCACATCGACGATCTCAAGCCGATCGTGGAGGAGGAGGACATCGTCGTCGGCGTCCTGGCGGTCCCGACCGCGGCCGCGCAGCCGCTGGCCGACCAGCTCGTCGACGCCGGCGTCAAGATCATCTTCAACTACTCCGAAGCGCTGTTGCAGGTGCCGCCGGAGGTCACGGTCCACACGTCCAGCCCGGCCGTGGACCTGCTCTACGCGCTCTACTTCTACCTCACCTGATCCGCGCCGCATGATCGACCTCGGCGCCGCGCGCGAGACGTTCGAGGCCTCGGCCGACTTCACCGTCGGCCTCGAGGAGGAGTTCGCGCTCGTCGATCCCGAGACGCTGCTGCTGGTCCCCCGCTTCGAGGTCCTGCGCGACGCGGGCGCCGCCGATCCGGTGCTGGCCGACTCGATCGCGGGCGAGCTGATCTCCTCGGAGATCGAGATCCGCTCGGGTGCCGGGAGCGACGTCGAGGACGCCCGCACCCGCCAGGCCGAGGCCCGCCGGCGCCTGTTCACGGTCGCGCGCGAGCACGGGGTCGCGCTCGGCGCCACGGGCACGCACCCGCTGTCGGACTACCGCGAGCAGCACATCATCGACACCGACCACTACCACCGCGTCGAGGACGGCCTGAAGTACGTCGCCTGGCGCAACAACACGTTCTCCGTCCACGTCCACGTCGGCGTGCAGGGCGCCGACCGCGCCGTGCTGGTCTGCGACCGCCTGCGGCCCGTCCTGCCGCTGCTGCTCGCCGTCAGCGCCAACTCGCCCTACATCGACGGCCGCGACTCCGGGCTGCACTCCGGCCGCAGCCAGACGTTCACCAAGTCGTTCCCGCGCTGCGGCGTGCCGGACGCGTTCGGCTCCTGGCAGGCGTGGTCGGACTACGTCGAGCTGCTGGTGCGCACCGGCTCGATCGTCGAGTTCACCCAGCTGTGGTGGTCCGTGCGGCCGCATCACGCGTTTGGCACGGTCGAGGTGCGCATCTGCGATGCGCAGATGACGGCGCCCGAGGCAGACGGCCTGGCCGCGCTGATCGTCGCCTGCGTGCGCCGCGCCGCCGCCGAGGTCGACGAGGGCGAGACGCCGCCCGACCTGCCGGGCCGGCTGATCGAGGAGAACATCTGGCGCGCGATCCGGTACGGCCTCGACGGCCGCCTGCTCGACCTGCAGGCGCAGCGCATCGACGAGTTCCCCGCCACCGAGGCGCTGGACCGCTTGGCGGCCTGGTCGGGCGCCGACGTCGTGCTGCCCGCGCTCAACGGCGCCCAGCGCCAGCGGCGGATGATCGACGCGGGCGCCGGCCCGGCGGAGGTGTATGCCGCATGCCTGCGGGAAACCCAAGCCACATACTTCGAGGAGACCTGCGATGAGCCAGCCTGAGTTCTCAGAAGAGGAGCTGCGTCAGCTCGAGGCCGAGATGGAGCGCATCACGGTCGACGACGTCCTGATCCAGAGCACCGTGACCCTGCTCAACCTCGCCGCCCGCAAGGCCGGCCTCGGGGCGCCTCCCGGCGAGGCCCCGGTGCCGGATTGGGATCAGGTCCGGCAGGCGATCGAGGGGGCGCGTGCGCTGCTGCCGCTGCTCGAGTCGCGCCACGCCGAGGAGCTCGGGCCCCTGCGCGACACGCTCGCACGCCTGCAGGTCGTCTACGCGCAGCAGGCTGGCGGCGGCACAGCCGCGGGCCCCCCGGAACCGCCCGACGAGCCCAAGCCGCAACCGGGCCCCGGCCAGGCACAGAAGAGCTCCGGGCGGCTCTGGATTCCCGGCCAGTAGGCCGCTGCCGCGCGCTACGCGCCGATCGCCCGTCACGCCTCCCGCCTCAACGCCCGATAAACTGCGCGACCGCTGCGGCGGCGGCCCTCTCCGGCCGCCGTCTTCGTGTTGATCTGAACGCCTTCAGAGAGGGTTTCCTTGTCCGATTTCCTGTCCGACCACGGGGTCGTCGTCGCGCTGATCTGCGCGCTCTTCGCCGTGGCCTACGGGCTGCTCACGAGCCGTTCGCTGCTCGCCCTGTCGCCCGGCAACGAGGTGATGCGTGGCTTGTCGGCCGCGATCCAGGAGGGCGCGTCGGCATACCTCACGCGCCAGTACCGAACGATCGGGATCGTAGGCGTAGTGCTGTTCGTGGCCCTCATCCCGCTCCAGAACATCGAGGTGGCGATCGGCTTCCTCATCGGCGGCCTCGCCTCGGCGTCAGCCGGGTTCATCGGGATGAACGTGTCCGTGCGCGCCAACGCGCGCGTGGCCGAGGCCGCCCGCGGCGGCATCGGCCCTGCGCTCGACGTCGCGTTCCGCGGCGGCGCCGTGACCGGCATGCTCGTCGCCGGGCTCGCCCTGCTCGGCGTCGCCGGCTACTACGGAATCCTCACCTGGATCTTCAACGTCGACACCAAGGAGGCCATCGACGCGCTCATCGGCTTGGGCTTCGGCGGCTCGCTGATCTCGGTGTTCGCGCGCCTCGGCGGCGGCATCTTCACGAAGGGGGCCGACGTCGGCGCCGACATCGTGGGCAAGATCGAGGCGGGCATCCCGGAGGACGACCCTCGCAACCCCGCCGTGATCGCCGACAACGTGGGCGACAACGTCGGCGACTGCGCGGGCATGGCGGCAGACCTGTTCGAGACCTATGCCGTGACGGCCGTCGCCGTCATGCTCCTCGGCATCCTGACGTTCGGCGAGGGCGGCGTCGTGCTGTTCCCGCTCGTGCTCGGCGGCGTCTCGATCATCGCCTCGATCATCGGCACGTTCGCGGTCAAGTCGGCCAGCGGCAACGTCGAGCGCGCCCTCTATCAGGGCCTGATCGTTTCCGGTGTCCTCGCGGCGCTGCTGTTCCTGCCGGTGACGGCGTGGATGATGGACGACCTCGGCGGCGGCGACGCCCCGGGCTGGGGCGACATCTACCTGTGCGCGCTGATCGGCCTCGCCGTGACCGCCGCGCTGTTCGTGATCACCGACTACTACACGTCGACGCGCTTCTCACCGGTCAAGTCGACCGCGCAGGCGTCGGTCACCGGTCACGCGACGAACATCATCCAGGGCCTCGCCCAGGGCATGCAGGCCACGGCGCTGCCCGCGCTCGTGATCGTGCTCGGCATCTTCGGCGCCAACGAGCTCGCCGGCATCTACGGCGTCGGCGTCGCGGTGATGGCGCAGCTGTCGCTGACCGGCCTGATCGTGGCGCTCGACGCGTTCGGCCCGATCACCGACAACGCCGGCGGGATCGCCGAGATGGCGGACATGCCCGAGGAGGTGCGCAACGTCACCGACCCGCTCGACGCGGTCGGCAACACGACCAAGGCCGTGACCAAGGGCTACGCGATCGGCTCGGCCGCCCTGGCCGCCCTGGTGCTGTTCGCCGCGTTCAAGATCGAGCTGCAGGACGAGCTCGGCGGTCAGGTCAACTTCGCGCTCGACGACCCGGACGTCCTGATCGGCCTGATCATCGGCGGCATGATGGTGACGCTGTTCGCTGCGCTCTCGATGGAGGCCGTCGGTCGCGCCGGCGGCGCCGTCGTGGAGGAGGTGCGCCGGCAGTTCCGCGAGAAGCCGGGCATCATGGACGGCACGGAGAAGCCCGACTACGGCCAGTGCGTGGACA
>JBPCNM010000121.1:0-6099 GCA_051001255.1 Solirubrobacteraceae bacterium | reverse complement strand
CTCGGCGAGCGCGGTGCGGCCGAGCTCGTCGCGCTGGGTGAAGCGCAGCTCGGCCGGGCCGAGCCAGCGGCGCCAGGCGCTCGCGAGCGTGGCGGCGGCGCGCTCCGCGGTCCAGCGCGCCTCCGCGACGCCGCGCAGGGCGGCGCCGGGGTCGTCGAGGCGGGCCAGCGCTTGATAGGTCAGGCACGCCACCGGAGCGCCCGGCGCGGAGGCGACCATCGCGGGGGGCGCGCCGAACGCCTCGCCAGTCCGTGCCCACTGGGCCTGGATCGCCGAGTTGGGCGCCAGCACGAGCGCGGGGGCGCCGAGCCGCCGCAGGATCTCGAAGCCGAGCAGCGTCTTGCCGGAGCCGGGCGGCGCCACGAGATGCGTCGAAGTGCGCCCGGCGTCGCGGTCGCGCTCGAACGCCTCCAGCGCGAGCGTCTGGTAGTGGCGCCAGGTGCCGCGGAAGCGCAGGGCGGCGAGCTCGTTCACCCGCATATGATCGCGCCCGGCGCAGCAGTCGCCGGCCGGCGCCGCTTCCTGCTCGAGCACCGCCGAACGCCGCGCTTGAGCCCGGCAACCCGTGTGTAGACAATCCACTACGGTAGGCCTCGTGGTCAGGATCCCGCAACGCGAGTTGCGCAACAACGTCAGCGACGTCCTGCGCCGCGCAGAGGCGGGCGAGCGCTTCACGATCACCGTGGACGGCAGACCGGTGGCCGAGCTCGGACCGCTCGCCCGTCCGCACCGGCTCGCGCCGGCCGCGCAGCTCGCACAGATCCTCGCCGACGCCCCGGTGGATTCGGGGCAGGCCGCAGAGCTCGAGCGGCTCCGCGGCGAGGACGAGGAAGCGGCCCGCGACCCCTGGGCGACGTGAGCACCCTGGTCGACACCAGCGTGTTTGGTCGGCGTGGGGCAGTCGTCCGGCGATCTCGGGCTCGAGGGAGGCTGGGCCGTCAGCGTCGGTGAGCTGGACGCCGGCGTGCTGCTGGCAGGGGAGCCGGGCGTTCGGGCGGCTCGGCTCCGTCGACTGACGGCCCTCTTGACCGAGGCGCCCATCTTGGGCGTCGATCGAGCCGTCGCGGCGCGGTTCGGCGAGCCGCGTGCGGGCGAGCGGGAGAGCGCCCACGAACGATCTGTGGATCGCGGCGACGGCGCTGGCGCACGACCCCACCTCCTCACGGGCGACCGCGTCAGGCGGGGCTTCCGCCGGTCCACCGCTCTAGTCGGCTGACCGGCCCGCCCGCGGGCGCCCGACGCGGCGTCGCATCCTCAGGCGTGCTCGTGGTCGTGCGCCGCGTCGTCCTCGTGCTCGTGGCCGGCCTCGTGCACGTGCGGGTGTGCGTGCACGACGTCGTCGTGACGGTGCTCGTGCTCGTGCTCGACGTGCTCGTGGTCGTGCGCGCTGTGCGGATGCGAATGCGACACGTCATCGTGGCTGTGCTCGTGCGTGTGGGGATGATCGTGCGTGTGGCCCTGATCGGACATCCGCGCTCCTCTGGTGGCTTCCGGACCACGATACCGGCACCCCGGGCACAGCCCGAACAGCGTGATCTCCTCGTCGCCGAGCGCGAAGCCGCAAGCCGCGTCCACGCGTCCGCGCACGTCGCCGAAGACCTCGCCGTGCACGTGCGCGACGGCGCCGCACGAGCGGCACACCACGTGATGATGGGGGTGGTCGTGCGCGGGTTCGTAGAAGACGCGGTCGGCGCCCAGCTCGGTGCGCAGCACGAGCCCTTCGGCGACGAGCAGCTCGAGCGTCCGGTAGACCGTCGACGGGTTCACGCGAGGCAGCTCGGCGCGCACGCGAGCGGCCACGTCGCCCGCGCTGAGGTGCCGGTCGGGCTCGGCGGTCAGCGCGTCCCAGATGAGGGCCCGCTGGCGGGTCAGCCGGCGGCCGGGCGACCGCAGCTGAGCCGGGCCGGGCGGCTTCGCGTGGGGGTGGCCGTGCGGGTGGAAGATCGAATCGGATACGGCTCAGCGACCATACCGGCCGTGTCGTCCCCGATGCATGTCACACCGGTGAGCGCTTCTCGTGCGGGCGTGGGCGCCGCTCGATCCGGTCCAGGTCAAAGCCCGCGGGCAGCTCGAGGTCGTGCGCGGCGAGCAGCTCGTGATCGGCGAGGATCTCGTCGCAGCGCCCGTCGCCGACCACCAGGCCCTCGGCGAGGATGACGGCGCGCTCGCACAGCTCGGCGGCGAGCGGGAGGTCGTGGGTGGTCACGAGCATGGTCCGGTCGACGTGGGCGAGCACGTCGAGCAGCTCGCGGCGCGCGCGCGGGTCGAGGTTCGCCGACGGCTCGTCGAGCACGAGCAGCGCCGGGTGCATGCCCAGCACCGTGGCGATCGCGACGCGCCGGCGCTCGCCCATCGACAGCTGGTACCCGCGCCGGGCGATACAATGCATGTGTGAGTCATACAACTGGGAACACGTTCGGAGCGCTGTCGCTGGCCGTCGCCGACCGGACGCGCGCGGCGGTCGAGGCGGTGGCCCGGCACGGGGCGTCCGGACCGGCCGCCCTCGTCGCGTTGGACGGCTACGCCGGCGGCGAATCGATCGATTCGCTGCGCCGGATCCTCGGCATCACCCACTCGGGAGCGGTCCGCCTCGTCGACCGTCTGGCCGCGGCGGGCCTCGTCGAGCGCCGGGTCGGCCCCGACGCGCGGGCGGTCTCCATCCACCTGACGCCGGTGGGCAGGCGCACCGCCAGGCGGGTGCTCGCCGCCCGCGAGGCGGCCCTCGAGCAGGTCCTCTCGGCACTCTCACCGGCTGAGCGAGCGCGCCTGGACCCCCTGCTGTCGGCGATGCTGCGAGGACTCACCGACTCCGTCGAGGGCGCGCGCCGGCTGTGCCGGCTGTGCGATGGCGACGCGTGCGGCCGCCCCCGCGGCGGCTGCCCCGTGGTAATGTCTAACCCTCGACTCGAGGTAGATGCACAACCTAAGGAGGGGGTGTGACCGACCCCGGCGTTCACGCGAAGGCGAGCCGTCCGGCACGGAGCGCGCCGGCGAGCGCTTCGAGCTCCGCGCCCAGGCTGCGGTCCTCCTCCACGCGCGGGACCCGCTCCCGCACTGCGGCCAGCGCCGCCTCCAGCGCGTCGGTCGAGCGCAGCGGCCGGTGGAACTCCAGCCCCTGGCAGGCGCAAACGAGCTCGGTCGCGACCACATGCGCCGCGTGCGCCACCACGGTGCGCGCCTTCAGCGCCGCGAACGCGCCCATCGAGTTGAAGTCCTCCATCCCCGCCGAGGTCGGGATCGAGCCTGCGCCCGCCGGATGGGACAGCACCTGGCACTCGTTGACCAGCGCAGCGGCCGCGTACTGCGCGATCATCAGCCCCGAGGACAGACCGGGATGCGGCGTGAGGAACGCGGGCAGCCCGGCGTAGCCCGGCGTGAGCAGCGCGTAGACCCGGCGTTCGGCGAAGCTCGCCAGCTCGGTCATCGCAAGCGCCAGGTGGTCGAGCGGCAGCGAGAGCGGCTGGCCGTGGAAGTTGCCGCCGGAGAGCACGTCGCCGGACTCGGCGAACACGAGCGGGTTGTCGGTCACCGCCGAGAGCTCGCGCTCGAGCGCGCCGGCCACGTAGTCGAGCGCATCCTCGATCGCACCCAGCACCTGGGGCGCGCAGCGCAGCGTGTAGGGGTCCTGCACCCGGCCGCAGTCGGCGTGGGAGGCGACCACGGGGGAGTCGGCGAGCAGCGCCCGCAGCCGCGCCGCCACGCGCGCCGGCCCCGGCTGGCCGCGCACCGCGTGCAGCCGCTCGTCGAACGGCACGGTCGAGCCCTTGAAGGCCTCGAGCGAGAGCGCGACCGCCACCACCGCGGCGTCGAGCACCCGGCGCGCGTCGCGCAGCGCCAGCCCGCCCGCGGCCGCCATCGGATGTGTGCCGTTGATGAGCGCGAGCCCCTCCTTCGCGGCCAGTGCCACCGGCCCCAGCCCGGCGCGGGCGAGCGCCGCGCCGCCGGGCATCCGCTCGCCGCCCACGAACGCCTCTCCCTCGCCGATCAGCACCAGGCCGAGGTGCGCGAGCGGCGCCAGGTCGCCCGACGAGCCGACCGAGCCGCGGCGGGGGATGACCGGCACGACGTCGCGCTCGAGCAGCGCCAGCAGCAGCTCCACCAGCTCGACGCGCACGCCGGAGTGCCCGCGGCGCAGCGACGAGGCCAGGAGCAGCACCATCCCGCGCACGACCTCCGGCTCGAGCGGCTCACCGGAGCCGATCGCGTGCGAGCGAAGCAGGTTGACCTGCAGCTGGGCCGCGTCGGCCGCGTCGATCCGCACCGACGAGAGCTGGCCGAACCCGGTCGAGACCCCGTAGACCACGCGCCCGGTCGCCAGGGCCGCCTCGACGACCGCTCGACCGGCGGCGATCCGCTCGCGGTCGGCGGCGTCCAGCGGCGCCGGCGCCGCGCCGCGCGCGACGGCCTCGAGCTGCTCCAGGCTCGGCACCTCAGGCGTCCCCGCGCGCCTGCTCGATGCGGCGCGCGACCGTCTCGGCCCACTCGGCACCGGGCCAGCGCTCCCGCATCCGGGCCGCGCTCGCGTCGTGGTCGTAGGGGACGCGGCGATGCTCGACGGCACGGTCGGGCCGGATCAGCGCGTAGGCGGCGCGCGGGTCGCCGTCGTAGGGGAGGCCGACCGAGCCGGGGTTGACCAGCTCGATCCCGCCGGTCGTCGAGATGCGCCGGAACGGCAGGTGCGTGTGGCCGAACAAGAGGCGCGGCTCGGCGAAGTCCTCCAGCAGCTCGGCCTCGTCGTCGTCCGGCTGCGGCAGGAAGGAGCGGACGTCGGAGACCGGCGAGCCGTGCACGTAGCGGGTCTGCTCGTGCACGGCCTGCTCGGGCAGGTCGCCCAGCTCGGCCACCAGCGCGTCCCCGAGCGCCGCGCGGCAGGCGGCGACGGCCGCGGAGACGACCGGGTTGTCCGGCGCCGCCGCGGGGTCGGCGGTCCAGCGCTCGCCGTTGCCGCGCAGCCACATGGCGGGCTCCAGCCCGCGCAGCCGGGCGACCGTCTCCTCGGGTTCCGGGCCGAACAGGCTGTAGTCGCCGCCGAGCCGCCAGCGGTCGGCGCCCTGGGCCCGCGCGTCGGCCACGACGGCCTCGAGCGCGCCCAGGTTGCCGTGCACGTCATAGAGCAGGGCGAGCATGTGCGCGTGTATAGCATCGGGGCGGTGACGCCCGCTGCCCCCGACGCCCGCGAGCCGCTCGAGCTGCGGGGCCCGCACCTCACGCTGCGCTACGCCGGCCTGCAGGACGCGCCGGCGCTCTTCGAGCTCGCGACCGACCCGGCCGTCACGCGCTTCTTCTCCTGGGGCCCGTACACGAGCATCGAGCAGCCGGAGGCCTACATCGCCGGGCTGCCCGACAAGCGCGAGCGCGGCGAGCTGCTCGACTTCCTGATCGTGGACGACACGGACGGGCCGATCGGCGTGACCGGCCTCTCCGAGCTCTCGCGCCGCAACCGGCACGCCACCGTCGGCTCGTGGTTCGGGCACCGCTGGTGGGGGAGTGGGGCCAACCGCGAGTCCAAGGCGATGATCGCGACGCTGGCCTTCGAGCACCTGGGCCTCGACCGCCTCACGGCGTGGGCGAACACGCGCAACGGCCGCTCCCAGGTGGCGCTCGAGCGGGTCGGCTTCCGGCGCGAGGGCGTGCTCGCCGGCTGGCATCGCCACGGCGACGTCCTGCACGACGTGGTGGTGTTCGGGATGCTGCGCGCCGGCTGGGAGCGCTCGCCGCTCAGGTCCGTGCCCGTGCAGGTTCGCGGCACGCCGCCCGCGGCGTTCACCGTGGCCTGACCGCGACGCGCTCGCGGCTCAAGTCGTCTTGATCGGGCCGCGGTCCGTCGCGGCCACGCGGTCCGGTCATCCTTTGCGACGGTGATGGCGCCGGGCCCTGAGACCCGGGAAACCGGCGTATTGTCAGGGTTTAGACACCCGGTGCCAGGGTAGTCCGGCCGGAGGCTCGAGACGTCCGCGAGCTCCGGGGCAGGATCAGGGAACACGCTCGGGGGAGCGGCTCGAGCGACGAGCACCACGAAGCTCCACGGGAGGAGTTCGTCGCATGCACACCCACGCCCGGGGCATCGCGCCGGCGCTGGTCGCCGCGTGGCTGCTCATC
>JBPCNM010000120.1:0-5703 GCA_051001255.1 Solirubrobacteraceae bacterium | reverse complement strand
TCGCGGCGCTGGACCCGGTCGATACGGCGCCGGCGCTCGCGGCGCTGGCCGGTGGGGAACCGGCCGAGCTCGACCACGTCGAGCTCGGGGCGGCCAACGCATGGCAGTCCGTCGGGCCGCTGCGGCTTTGGACCCGCGGCGAGGACGGTGCGCCAGGGGCCGTCGCGGCGCGCCTGCGCGGCCATCCCGCGCTGGCCCGGTGCGTCGTCCCTGTCGCCCTCGAGGTCGCCTTTCGCCGTCCGCGCGCGTGCTGGATCGGCGTCGAGGTGTCCGAGCCGTCCGCCGCCGGGCACGCGGTGGCGGCCTCGACGGTCGAGACGATGCTCGCGCGGCTGTTCGCCATCGCGCGCTGGCGCGTGCTCCTCGCGCAGGGGAGCAGCCTCGTGGGAGCCCGGCGCTGCCGCGACGCAAAGCGGGACGTGGCCCTACCGGCGCGGCAACAGCGGGCGCATGAAGCTGCGCTCGTAGCGCCGCACGCAGTTGGACTCATCGCGGATACGGTCGGCCTCGACGAACTCTGGATCGATGCCGAAGCGCTCGCGGTAGCGCTCGTAGTCGGCGAGACTCGGGAAGCTGAACAGCGCGTAGGCGACGTCGCTAGCTCCCTCAGACGGCAGGAAGTACCCATGATGGGTTCCGCCGTGACGCTCGACGAGCTCCATCCATGTTCGTGCGAAGCGCTCGAACGCCTCGATCTCGGCCGCGTCGATCTCGTACCGCACGTGGCAGGTGATCACGCGTGCAGCATCTCAGGAGATCCTCGCACCGCCGCAATCTAAGCTGCAGTCCAGTCGGCCTTCAGAGGCGGCACCATCCCGGCGTTCCCGCCGTGGGTTTGACCGCCCCGTTTCGCGCGAAGCGCTAGTGCAGACTCGATCGGGGGCGTCGCTTGAGCGGTGCTCGCGCGCACTCCGTGCGTGTCGCGCGGGGCGTATTCAGCGGCTGGGTGCCCGTCGCCGCAGGTAGGTCCGCGTGGCGCGTGCGAGACCGTACTCGTAGAGGGCCGCGCCGAGGTTGGTGCCGGCGAGGAAGACGATCGCGTCGCCGGTTGAAACGGTATTGCTCAGCAGCGTGGCCCCGGAGGCGCTTGCGTAGTAGGGCAGCTCCTTGGCGAGCTCGGTGAGGACGTAGCCGGACGAGGCGGCGAAGCGGCGCACGCGCGGGCCCGCGTGTCTGGCCCGCGCGATGTCGTGCGCAGCCTTCGAGAGCACGTTCGTGCTCGCGCCGGTGCAGCTGAGCAGCGCCCAGTTCGCCGCGAGACTCACACGCAAGCCGACGCCCCAGACCGCGTAGGTAGCGGCCAGGAACGCGATCAGCAGCGGCCCGTCGAGCCCGGCGAGGAGCCCCGAAGCCGCGAGCAGAGCGCCGACCGCGATCGCGAACGCATCGAGCGCGTACGTCGACGCAGCCGTCGCGAGCAGCGTGACAACCCAGTTGCCATGGCGGCGACCGACGTGGACCGATGCCGCCGGCGCGACTCGCGCGCTTGGCGCGCGCGCAGCGCTCATCGCTGCAAGACCCGCAACGTGGGTGTGCCGCCGAAGTGCTCGACGGCGGCGGCCGCCGCAAGCTCGGCGTCAAACGGGCGGCACGAGAAGACGTCGATGAAGCAGCGACCGGCCACCTCGTCGGCATGGACCGTGATCGAGCTGGTCTCGATGAACTGCATCGCCGACCAGCCCTCGAGATCGCCGTCGCCGAACCGCTCGAGCAGCAGCGGGCCGTGCGCCCGCATTCCGATCGCTTCGATGACCGCCGGCACGAACGCGCGGATGTTGTCGGGATCGGCGAGCGGACCGAACCCGCAACCATGCAAATCGATCGCCGCGAGCATGCCCCACGGCGTGTAGGTCCTATCGGGCTCAGATATGACGACAGCAAGATGCAAGCGGGGCCTCCTTCGCGGAACGAGGCCCTAATCGCACCGATCGCCACGGCGCCTGGCCATCCCCCACCGGGGGGAAACGCGCGACCCGCAAGGGCCGGGGACCGCGCTCGCCGCCGACACCAGAAGACGACCGTCGCGCACCTGCGATCTAGACGATCGCGCTCGCCGTCCTCGCGGACGGCGCCGTCGCCGGCTTCGAGAGACGCTGGCCGCTCCTTTAGGCCACGCCCGCCAATCGCGCAAGGCGGCAGCGCGGCTGCGCTGGGCGGCTCACCGCGGGTCCGCGTCTAACTCGCGGGCGAGCGACTCAACTAGGCGAGACCTCCAGCGCGAGGATCTCGGCGTCGGTCTATCCGGGATGACCTTCAGGCTCGCACCGTGAAGGTGCTCGTCACGGGTGGGACCGGGTTCGTCGGCTCGCACAGCGTACGCGCGCTCCTGGACGCCGGTCACGAGGTGCGCATGCTCGTGCGCGCGCCCGAGCGGATCGCGCGGGCGCTGGACCCGCTCGGCGTGCAGGCTCCCGAGCACGCGGTCGGCGACGTGACCGACGCGGAGACGGTGCGGCGCGCGCTCGAGGGATGTGACGCCGTGCAGCACGCGGCCAACGTGTTCTCGTTCGACGTGCGCGACGTGGCCCGCATGCAGCAGGACAACCGGCGCGGCACCGAGGTCGTGCTCACCACCGCGCAGGAGCTCGGACTGGACCCGATCGTCCACGAGTCGAGCTTCGTCGCGCTGCTGCCGTCCGACGGGCCACTGCGGCCGAACTCTCCGCTCGGCGAGCCAAACGTCCCGTACGCGCGCTTCAAGGTCGAGACGGAGCGCATTGCGCAAGACCTCCAGCAGGCCGGCGCGCCGGTCGTGATCACGCGGCCGGGGATGGTCTGGGGCCCGAACGATCCGCAGCTCGGCGAGACCGCGATCCTGGCGCGCGACATCCTGCGCGGGCTTGTCTCAGTACGGATTCCCGGCGGCGTCCCCGTGGTCGACGCGCGCGACGTCCCGCCGTGCACGCGGCGGTCATCGAAGCCGGCCGTGGCCCCCGCTCCTACCTCGCGACGGGCGAGTTCGTGCCGTTCGCGCGTCTCTTCGAGCTGATGCGCGCGACCACCGGCCGTCGGTTGCCCGCCGCACCGGCCGCCCCAGCACGAGTTCTGCTCGCCGGCGGCGCGGTCGCCAACGCCGTCCAGCGCGTGCTGCCGTTCCGCCCGCCGGTGCACCACGAGGGGCCGTGGACCGTGATCAACGGCCGGCCCGGCGACGACTCGGTCACGAGGGAGGAGCTGAGCGTCACGTTCCGGCCGCCGGCGGAGGCGATCGGCGACACAGTGCGCTGGCTGTACGAGGCCGGGCACATCAGCGCCCGGCAGGCGGGGCGCGCCGTCGGCCGATGACGGGCCTCGACTCGTCCGCCACTCCCTAGCCCGACGAGGTCAGGGTCGCCGACCCAGGCGAGCACGGCGGCTGCCGGGGAACCGTCGGCCTGGCCGGACTATCCAGGACGGCGCGCTCGTAGCGGTCGACGAGCCGCCTGCCCGGCTCGGCTCCTCCGCGAAGCACTGGCGCTGCGCTGATCGACGATGAGCACGCACGTGGCACCCGGAACCAGCACAGGATCGATCCCGTGCCCAGGCGACCTTTCGTCGAATCGTCAGGGTCGGTCGATCGGTCCGGCAACCGCTCGACTGGGTGCTCGACTCGTAAGTGGCGGGGTGACCAACTGCAAGATCGGGCAGGTGGAGCCGGGAGGGGGTATTTCAACCGGCGCAAAGGGGTGCATCTGGTCCGAGAGGTCGAGCTCTAGTGCCCCGTCTCGCAACAATCGACCCGAAATGACGCGCGAGACGGACCACTAGGTGGTAGAGCCGCACGTCCATGAACAGCTCGGCAGCCCGCCCGAGACGTACTTGAGCAGCTGCATCGTCAGCGCCGCATAGGCGTCGGCCTCCGTGGCGCAGACCGTGGGCTGCTTGGGGCCGTTGCAGTCGTAGGGGTCGTTGAGCAGCATCTCGGCCGCGTCGGCGATGCAGACGTACTCGGTCAGGTCGCGCTGGCCCTTATGCCGCAGTAGTCGAAGCCGTGCTCCTCGTTGAGCTCGCGGATCGCGAGATACAGGCGCAGGCGGGTCTCCAGCCGCTCGGGGGTGAGCATGTCGCCGTCGTAGCGCAGCCGCTCGCCCAGCAGCTCCTCGAGCCACTAGCGGCCGCGCGCCGCCTCCGTTGCGCCGACCTTCTTCATGCGTTCGGTGACCCAGAGCTGATCGATGTGCGAGGTGTTGGTGCCGAGCGCCTGCACCGTGGGCACGAGGTGAAAGAAGCCCGTTTCCATCCCATCGAGTGGCCGCCGTACAGTCCGTAGACCTCGTTGCGCACGGTCGTGACCGCCTGCGCGGCACGGACCCAGTCCGCCACGGCGGCGAGGGTCGCGGGTTCGCCCAAGTCGCGCACGATCCGGTGGGTGCGCACGCCGGCCCGGCGCAGCGCGCCGTCGGTCGCGAGCAGCCCGACGCCGGGGCGGCTGGGCGAGCCAGATGGCCGTGTCCGGGCTTCCCTCTCCGGCGCCCTCGAACCAGGCCGCGAGTACGTCACCCGACGGCAGCGCGGCCAGCGTCGCGGCATGGCAATGCGACGTGTCGGGCCCTTCCTCGAAGAGAACTCGCGGCTCATCGCGGCGTCGGGCTCCCCAGCTCGCCGAGGATCGCGTCGATCGCCGCCTCCAGGCGCCGCCGGTCCTCGCCGGACGGTCGCGGCAGCGAGACCCGGGTGGCTCCGCCCGGCAGGCCCTGAATCTTCAACGCCAGCTTGATGAGCGGGATCTCGCCTCGCGTGGCCTCGACGAAGGCGTCGATCAGCTCCTGCGCCCGCCCCGCCCGCGCCTCGTCGTCGGCGGCGATGGCGTCTGCCAGCTCCACGTAGAGCTGCGGCAGCGCGGTCGGCACCGGTGACCATGCCCACGCTGCCGGCCGCGCGCGCCGCAAGCGCGCTGCGGTCGTCGCCGCACAGGACGCGTAGCCGTCCGCGGGAGGCGTCCACCAATTCCCGCACCGCCTCCGCGCCGGCGATCGACACCTTGGCGCCCGTGAAGTTCGGCACGTCCTCGAGCCGGCGGACGAGATCGGCATCGATCCGGTTCTTGGCGACCGACGGGATGCTGTAGCCGTAGACCTCACGGCCCTCTGCGGCCTCGGCGACCGCCCGGTAGTAACGCTCGATCTCGTCGTTCGCGGCGGCGTCGAAGTAGGGCGTCACGGCGGCCACCCGCGTGGCGCCGTGCTCGACGGCGAACCGCGTGAGGCGCACCGCTTCCCGCTCGCAGACGGCGCCCACATGGGGGAACACGTCCACATCGGGAGCACTTTGAAGCGCCGCTTCGATGAGCGCCTCGCGCTCCTCGGTGGACAGGGCGGGAAACTCCCCCGTCGTTCCCGCCACGAACATGCCGTCCACGCCGGACCCGGCGAGCGCCCGAAACAGCTCCGCGGCCGCCTCAAGGTCGAGCGCTCCGTCCGCGCTGAACGGCGTCGTGGTCGCCGGCAGCACCACCGGGCGCCCGTCGTCTGGCTTGAGTGCATCGTTCATTGGGGTCTCCCAGGAAGGTGTCGATCGCCCGGTCAGGCGGTCAGGAAGCGCCCACGGGTCCGCGTCGCTACTCGCTCGCGCGCCTTCCGGCGATCACCGCGTCCGCGCGACTCACACCGAGACGCGGTTCGAGGGCCGCCGGGCCGTTGGTCGCGACTGCGGCGCGCACGGGGCGCGCCTCGCGGAAAGTGACCATCCGGCGGCGGTCCTCGTCGTAGAGCTTGAGCTGTAGGG
>JBPCNM010000119.1:0-2581 GCA_051001255.1 Solirubrobacteraceae bacterium | reverse complement strand
GCTCGGCGCCCCGAGCCGGGCGACGACCGCCGATCGGCGTTGCAGCCGGCTCCCGTCGGTGCTCATGGCGAGGCCTCCATCACGACGCCCTCCGCCGGACGCAGCGCGAGCGTGCCGGTGACCCGCTCGCCGGCCCGGTCCAGGGCGGTGGACACGATGATCTCGCCGTCTTCGCCCAGCTCGAGCCGGCATGGCGCGTCGCTGACGTTCAGCGCGACGAGCTTGCGCTCGCCCTCCGCCGCACGGGCGAAGACGAGGCGCCGCGCGTCGCTCGCCGGGTGCGTCGCGTAGTCGCCCTCACGCAGCGCCGCGCTGCTCCGGCGCAGCCCGATGAGCCGGCGGTAGAGGTGCAGGATCGACGTCTGGTCGGCGAGCTGCGCCTCGACGTTGTGGGTTCGATGGTGCTCCCAGACCGGCAGCCACAGCGGGGGTGCGCCGGCCGGGGCGTAGCCTCCGTTCGGTCCGCCGTCCCACGGCATCGGCGTGCGGCTGGGATCACGCGACACGCCGCCCGCGGTGAGGCCGAAGTAGTCACGCTGACGCTCCGGCGCGACCGCCTGGTCGAGCATGCCCAGCTCGTCGGCGTACAAGAGCGTGGGCGTTCCACGCAGCGTCAGCATCAGCATCGCCGCCACGCGGGCCCGGGTGAGCCCGAGCCGGCTCGCCAAGCGCGGACGGTCGTGGTTGCCCAGGGCGAAGATCGGCCAGGCGTCGGCCGGGAGCGCCGCTTCGAGCGCCTCGATCGTCGCGCGCAGATCATCTGCCGTCCAAGCCGTCTCGATCAGCTTGAACGCGAACGGGAGGTGCAGCTCGTCGGCGGCAGCGCACGAAGTAGCGCGCCCAGCGGTCCCAGTCCATCGCCTCGATCTCGCCGATCGTGACGCGATCGCCGTCGTACTCCTCGACGACGGCGCGGATCTCGCGCAGCGCCGCGTGGAGGTCGGGGTGCATCCGATCGTGGATGTGCAGCTGGCTCGAGAACTCGGCATGCTGCAGGTCCCACGGGTTCGGCCTCGCGTCCGGGTTGGGTGGGTTGTCGCGCAGCTGCGGGTCCTTCATCAGCATATGCGCGACATCGATCCGGAACCCGTCGACGCCCCGGTCCAGCCAGAAGCGCAGGACGTCGAGCAGCGCCGCGCGGACGTCGGGATTGCGCCAGTTGAGGTCGGGCTGCTCCTTGAGATGGGAGTGCAGGTAGAACTGCTCGGTCGCCGCGTCGAGCTCCCACACCGACCCGCCGGCCTCGCTGACCCAGTTGTTCGGCAGCTCGCGCCCCGGAGCGGCGTCGGCCCACACGTACCAGTCGCGCATGGGGCTGGTGCGCGAGGAGCGCGACTCGACGAACCACGGATGCTGGTCGGAGGTGTGGTTGGGAACGTAGTCGAGGATCACCTTGATCCCGCGCGCATGGGCCTCCTCGCCGAGGCGGCTCACCGTGTCCACGTCGCCGACGAGCGGCTCGACGTCGCAGTGGTCGGCGATGTCGAACCCCTGGTCGAGCAGCGGAGACCGGTAGAACGGCCCGACCCAGATGGCGGTGACGCCGAGCGTGCTCGCGAGGTAGTCCAGCGACTGGATCAGGCCTTCGAGGTCACCGATGCCGTCGCCGTTGCCGTCGCGAAAGCTCGGGAGGTGATTCTCGTAGAGCACCATCGCCTGCCACCACCGGCGCCGGCCCCCCCCGATGACGGCAGGCGAAGTCATGGAGGTCAGAACGTGTTGGCGCTCTTGGCCATCAAACCGCCGTCGACGACGAGGTGCGAGCCGGTGACGTAGGACGCGACCTCCGACCACAGCCACATCACCGCGCCGGCGATCTCGTCGGGCGTGCCGAGCCGGCCGAGCGGGATCTGCTCCGCGGCCTGCTCGATCAGCCGTTCGCGCGCCGCCGCCTTCTCGCCGCCGGTCAGCAGCGGCGTGTCGGTGGCGCCCGGGACGACCGCGTTGACCCGGATGCCGGCAGCGGCATAGTCGAGCGCGAGGCTGCGGACGAGCGCCGAGATCCCTCCCTTGGAAGCGGCGTAGGCGGCGTTCCCGCCGCCGGCGAACCCGACGAACGCCGACGGCGACGACGTGCAGACCACGGAGCCGCCGAGGTCGGCGTCGAGCATCGCGCGGATCGCGTGGCGCGCGGTGAGGAACGCACCGGTGAGGTTGACCTGCAAGAGCTGCTCCCACCGGGCCAGCGGCAGCTCGTGGGCTGCGCCGTTGACTTCGACGCCGGCGTTGGCCAGCACGGCGGTCGGCACCCCGAGCTCGTCGCGGCAGCGCGCCAGCGCACGCTCGACGGCGGCCTCGTCGCCGACGTCGGCCTCGATGCCCAGCACCCCCGCGCCGCCCCGGCGCTCGGCCTCGCGCGTGAGCTCGTCGACGCGATCCCCATCGATGTCGAGCGCCGCCACGCGGGCACCCGCGCCGGCCGCGGCGAGCGTGACGGCCGCCCCGATTCCCGACCCGGCTCCGGTCACGAGCACGATCCGCGCCGTCACGCGGAGTCCCCGCCGCCGGTCGGCTCGAGGTAGTTGCCGATATGGCGCTCGAGCGTCGCGAGCAGCTGAGCCTCGTCGCGCCGCCTCAGCGC
>JBPCNM010000118.1:0-11152 GCA_051001255.1 Solirubrobacteraceae bacterium | reverse complement strand
GCCTCGTCGCGCGCGTCGGCGCCGGCGAGGACGGCGCCGTCAGCGTCCAGCAGCCGCGCGCGCGGGCCGCACGTCGGGCAGGCGTTCGGCTCGGCGTGGAAGCGGCGGTCGAGCGGGTCGCGGTACTCGGCGCGGCAGGCTGCGCACATGCCGAAGCCGGCCATCGTCGTCCGCGCGCGGTCGTACGGAACCCCGCGGACGATCGTGAAGCGCGGCCCGCAGTCCGTGCAGTTGATGAACGGGTAGCGATGGCGGCGGTCGGTCGGATCGCGCAGCTCGGCGAGGCAGGCGTCGCACGTCGCCGTGTCGGCCGCGACGGGCGCCGCGGCCGCGCCGCGGCTCGCGCTCTCGACGATCGCAAAGTCGCGCTCGCCGCTCGAGGCGAGGGGGCGGCTGCACACCCGCTCCACCGCCGCGAGCGGCGGCGCCTCGCGCGGCAGCCGGGCGAGGAAGCGCTCGACCGCGTCGGGCGCGCCCTCAACCTCGCGCACGACGCCGCGGTCGTCGTTGCGCACCCAGCCGCCGAGCCGCTCGTCGCGCGCGAGCCGGTACACGTACGGCCGGAAGCCGACGCCCTGCACCGTTCCCTCCACGCGCGCGCGGGCCCGGCGTCTCACCACGCAACCTCGGGGTCAGGGCGCGGGTCTGGGAACGCGACGAGCTGCCGCACCCCTTCGGGGGTGAGCGCCGCCGCAACGCCCGGTCGGTCCTCAGGCAGGGGCCTGAGCGCGCCGACGGCCCCGGTCAGGGTGAAGTCGACGCTGGTGCGTCGCGCCCCGGGCGTACTGGTCGTGAGAACGATCATCTCGTGCTTCCTCGAGGTGGGATCATCCCGCACGCTTCCAGCCTGATCAGGTGCGACCGGTCGGTTGCGCTCGGGCAAGGTGATGTGCTGGGACGCGGGCGGCTTGGAAACAGGTCGGCCAGGTCGTTGCGGCGATCGTGCGGTGCGACGGCCGATCGCTCGATGCGCTTGTCGGGCGACCGGCCGGGGACACGCCCGAGCGCGCCGTCGGTCTACTCCTGCGGGATCACGCCGAGCTGCTTGAGGACCGTGACGCCGTCGTCCAGGCCGATCTCCTCGACGATCAGGCCGTCCTTGACGCGCAGCACCGAGGTGCCGGTGAAGTGCAGCTTCTTGCCCGAGGCCGCCGGCACGGAGCCGAGGGGGAGGTCGTCGAACGCACCGCCGGTGTGGGTGCCGCCGCCCTCCCACTGCCCGACCACGTAGTCGCCCTCGGCGATCAGGTCGGCGGTCCCGCCGAAGCCCAGGTCCGGGAAGGCAGCGCGGAACTCGGTCGCGAACCTGCGGACCTCATCGCGCCCGCGGCAGGGCGTGTGCAGGGTACTCGAAGCGGATGTCGGGAGCGGCCAGCTCGTCGATGACGTCAGGGTTCCACGGGTTGCCCCAGAACTCCGTGAACCAGCGACCGACGATGGCCTTGTTGTCTTCTGTGGACATGTCGTACCTCGTTTGTCGGGGTGGTCGAACGGTGGCGATCTGCGGCGCCGACGACGCCGCTCACCTTGGTCAACGCCGCCCGGCAGTCGCCTGTGAGGTCACATCCCGAAGTTCGGCTCAAACCGCGTCGCTCACGAGCTCAACGACCGGCCCCGCAAGCGCCGGGGAGTTCCGCCGCGCCGCCCCTCGGCGTCGAGGTACGTCGGCGCTGCTCAACGCCGGGCCAGCGCGCCAGACCCTCGCGGATGAACCGTCGACGGCCGGCTTGGCCGGGCTGACCACGACGCTGACCCCACGCACGCATCGTTGTCAGGCTTGACTAACCTGCAGGCATGTCGGCCACCCGTCTGCTGGTCCTCGGCGCGATTCGCATCATGCAGCCCGTCCATGGCTACGAGGTGCGCCGAGAGCTGGTCAGCTGGCGCCTGGAGGACACCACCAACGTGAAGCCCGGGTCGATCTACGGCGCCATCCGCACGCTCGAGAAGGACAACTGCATCGCCGTCCACGCACGCGAAAGCGACGACAAGCGCCCCGAGCGGACCACGTATGTCCTGACCGGCGAGGGCGAGAAGGAGTTCCAGCTGCTGCTGCGCGAGTCCTGGTGGACCGTCTCGTCCCCGAAGGAGCCGCTGATTCCGGCTCTCTGCCTGATGATGCACCTGCCCAGGGAAGAGCTGGTCCGCGCCCTGCAGGCGCGGATGAGCGTGCTGAAGGCAGAGCTTGACGCGATCTCCTTCAAGCGCGGGGTGATCAGGGAGGGGGCGTCGGGCGCCGACGGCGAGATCCCCGAGCACGTGCGCGAGATCATCGACTTCGTCTCTGCCCGGACGCGCGCCGAGCTCGACTGGACCCGCGGACTGCAGCGCCGGCTGCGCGACGGTGCGTACCGCTTCACCGGCGAAGGCGACTTTCCGGAGCTCGGACCTGGTCAGGGCTGGCAGTCATCTAGTCAAGCGTGACTACCGAACCATGGTCTGTCACAGTCTGCCGTCATGTCCGACTCCGAGCTGATCTCTGCGCGCGGTCTCACCCGCAGCTTCAAGACGCGCGACGGCACGGTCGACGCCGTGCGCGGCATCGACTTCGACGTCCGGGCCGGCGAGATCGTCGGCCTCCTCGGGCCCAACGGCGCCGGCAAGACGACCACGCTGCGAATGCTCACCACGCTGCTCGAGCCGAGCGCGGGGACCGCCACCGTCGCCGGGCACGACCTGGCGACGCAACCGCGAGAGCTGCGGCGCCGTATCGGCTACGTCGCACAGGTCGGTGCCACGCCGGCCGCCGGCACACGGCTCGGCGAGGAGCTGATCACGCAGGCCCGGCTCCAGGGTCTCTCGAAGGCCGACGCCTCGAGCCGGCTCGCCGAGATCGCCCCGCGGCTGGACCTCGGCGGCCTCGAAGGCCGCTCGCTGCTCGAGCTGTCGGGCGGCCAGCGCCGGCGCTTCGACATCGCCCTCGGCCTGATGCACGCCCCGGCGCTCGTCTTCCTGGACGAGCCGACCGCCGGCCTGGACCCGCAGAGCCGCGCGAACCTCTGGGACCACATCCGGTCGCTGCGCGAGGACACCGGCGTGACCGTCCTGCTGACGACCCACTATCTCGAGGAGGCCGACGCGCTCGCCGACCGCATCCTCGTCATGGACGACGGCCGGCTCGTCGCCGACGACACGCCGGCGGCGCTGAAGGCGCGCATCGCCGGCGACGTCATCCACCTCGCGCTCGCGGAGGCCGCGGAGCTCGAGCGTGCCGAGGTCATCGCCCGCGAGACGCTCACCGCGCGCGAGCTCACGGCCGCCGACGGCGCGTTGCACGTCACCGTCGACGAGGGCGCGGTCGCCGTCGCGCCGCTGCTGCGCGCGCTGGACGCAGCGGGCCTTCATCCCGCGTCCGTGGCCGTCAGCCGGCCGTCGCTCGACGACGTCTTCCTCACCCTCACCGGCCGCTCCCTGCGCGACGGAAACGAGCCGGCTTCGCCCGAGCCCACGCACGCCTGAGGAGGAGACCATGGCAATCGAGACCCTCATCGTCTTCCAACGCCAGATGCGCATCCTCCTGCGCAATCCCGTCTGGATCGTCTTCGGCCTCACCCAGCCGATCATCTACCTCGTCCTGTTCGGCCCGCTCCTGAAGGGGGTGACCGGCGGGGGTCTCGGCGGCGACGACTCCTGGCGCATCTTCGTCCCCGGACTGCTCATGCAGCTGGCGATCTTCGGCGCGGGCTTTGCGGGCTTCGGCATCATCCAGGAGCTGCGCGAAGGCGTCATCGACCGCCAGCGCGTCACCCCGGCACGCCGGCTGTCGCTCATCCTCGGCCGCACCCTGTCGAACATGGTGACCATCGGCGTGCAGGCCGCGGTGCTGGTGGTCGTCGCGATCCCCTTCGGCCTCGATCCGTCCTGGGACGGCGTCGTCGCCTCGATCGTGCTCATCTGCCTACTGGCGATCGGCATATCCGCCGCGTCGTATGCGATGGGGCTGATCCTCAAGGACGAGGACGCGTTCGCCCCGTTCATCCAGGGCGTGTCGCTGCCCCTGCTGCTGCTCTCGGGGGTCCTGCTGCCGATGAGTCTCGCGCCCGGATGGCTCGAGACCGCGTCCAAGGTCAACCCGCCTACGCACGTCGTCGACGGCACGCGCAGCCTGTTCCGCGGCGACTTCGGCGATGGAGACGTGCTGCTCGGCGCCGGGATCACGCTCGCGCTCAGCGCACTGCTCGCCTGGTGGGGCGCGCGGATCTTTCAGCGCCAAAGCGCCTGAGCGCGGCGATCGCCACGGCGCGACCCGGAGCCCATCACGTCGCACCGGACGTGGTCTCCGGGCGCCGGTGACTGTGCGCAAGCAGACTGCTAGCATCCTGCGACATGCGGACTCTGTACCTGCGCAACGTGCCGGATGACGTCGTCGAGCGCCTGGGGCGACTTGCCGCCAGGGACGGGACCTCGGTAGGAGCGGTGGCGGTCAGAGAGCTCGCCGAGGCGTCACGGAGAGCCGACAACCCGGCCCTCCTCGGCGTCCTCCCTGACGCGGGCGTCGAGACCACGACCATCGTCGCCGACCTGGACGCGGCACGCGCCGACAGGTGATCGTGGTCGACGCGTCGGCGGCCTTGTCGGCGCTGCTCAACGCCGGGCCGGCGCGCCAGACGCTCGCAGACGAGCAGCTCCATGTCCCGCATCTGATCGACGCGGAAGTCGCCAGCGGCTTGCGCCGCAGGGTCATCGCGCGTCAGCTGGACGCCGAGGTCGCGTGGACCGCCCTCGACACCTGGCGGCGACTGGGGATGACGCGCTATCCGATGCTCTCGCTTCTGGGCCGGGTCTGGGAGCTTCGGGACAACGTCTCCGCCTACGACGCCTCCTATGTCGCGCTGGCCGAGCAGATCGATTGCGCGCTGCTGACCGCCGACGGGCGGCTTGGCCGAGCAGCAGGCATACGCTGCGCGATCACCATCGTGCCCCGCTGAAGGCCGGCGGGACGGCCGCCGGCCGGCTGCGAGGCCGGTGCGATGAGTGCCCGGCCGCTCACGGCTCCTCCACGAGCCGGCGCAGCGCGTGATACGCCGTGGCCTGCGCCTCCTGGATCCGCGGGATGTGCTCGGAGCGGCTGATCACGACGTGGTCGGCGAGCGCATCGGCGGCCACGCGTCCGCCGTCGTAGCCGATCATCGCGATCGTCCGCACGTCGCGGCGCCGTGCCTCCTCCAGCGCGGCGATCACGCTGGCCGAGGTGCCGCTGGTCGAGAGCGCCAGCAGGACGTCGCCGGGACGCGCGTGCGCGATCACCTGGCGCGAGAACATCGCCTCGGGCCCGATGTCGTTCGCGATCGCGGTGAGGATCGCCGCGTCCTCGGTGAGGTCGAGCGCCGGGTGGCCCGGTCCGTCTCCCAGCTGCGCGTGGAAGTCGGCGACCACGTCCATAGCGTCGGTCGCCGAGCCGCCGTTGCCGAGCGCCAGCAGCCGCCCGCCCGACGCGAACGCCGCCCGCAGCTCGGCGCCGGCCGCTGCCAGCGCGTCGGCGTTGCCGGTCAGGGTCTGCACGCGCAGCGCGGCGGTCTCGGCCGCCTTCGCGAGCACCGAGGCGCGCACATCGGCCACGACGGCGTCGAGATCGTCCTCCTGCTCGCCGAGGAAGGGATACAGGAACGCCGAGGCGCCGGTGTCGTGTACGGCCTCCGCCCGGCGTCCCTCGAGCAGCCCGCGGTGCTCGAAGAACACGTGCACGAGCTCCCACAGGACGTGGTAGCCGGTCTCCACCAGCTCCTGGCGCACGAACGGGTCGCCCGGCGGATCGAACGCGACCGGCAGGCAGCCGCGGGCCGTCGCCAGCGCCCACGCCTCGGCGGTCTCCTCGTCGTGCGCCTCGAACGCGATGACGAGGTCGTCGGGCTCGGCGATCAGCGCGACCTGCGCCGGGAGCGGCCCGCCCTCGGCGGTGAGCGCGAGCGCCGGCAGCGCCCGCTTGCCCACGATCACGGGATGCACGAACTCGACCGCGACATGGCGGGCGTCCGAACGCGCGGCGGGCGATCGCCCGAGGGCGATCAGGCGTCCGCCGCGGGCGAAGCGCTCGGCGGCGCGGTGGCACAGCCGGGCGATCCGCTCCGCCTCGGCGCCGAAGTACTGCTCACCCGCCTCGACCCGCTCGCGCGCGAACGCGTCGAGAAGGGTGAGCGTGGCCGTCACGCTACGGCACCCGCACCCGCACGAGCCGGCACCGCCGCGAGCCACGTGCGGAACGCGTCGACGCCCTCGCCCGTCCGCGCGCTCACGAGCATCCGGGGCACGCCAGGGTGCACGGCGTCGAGGTTGGCCAGCAGCCGGTCGACGTCGATGTCGAGGTGCGGGAGCAGGTCGATCTTGTTGATCAGCACCAGCTCGCACGCCCGGAACATGAGCGGGTACTTGAGCGGCTTGTCCTCGCCCTCGGCCACCGAGCAGACCATGATCCGCGCGTCCTCGCCGACGCGGAACTCGGCCGGGCAGACGAGGTTGCCGACGTTCTCGATCACGAGCAGGTCGAGCTCGTCCAGCGGCAGCGACGGGAGCGCAGTGCGGACCATGTTGGCGTCGAGATGGCACTCGCCGCCGAAGCCGGCGTCGGTGTTGAGCTGCACCACGGGGATGTGCAGCAGCGAGAGCCGGTCGGCGTCGAAGGAGCCGGCGACGTCGCCCTCGAGCACGCCGACGCGCACGCCCGGCAACTCGTCGAGCGCGCGCTCGAGCAGCGTCGTCTTGCCCGCGCCCGGCGCGCTCATGAGGTTGACGACGCCGACGCCGTGGCGGTCGAAGTCGTCGCGGTTGGCCCGGGCGATCGTGTTGTTCGCGTCGAGCGCGTCCTCGACGACCCTCACCTTGGTCCGGTGCATCGCTACATGGCCCGGATCTTCAGGTAGCGCCGGATCTCCGGCACCTGCAGGAACACGAGCCCGCCGACGGCGGCGAGCAGAGCAAGCAGCATGACCTGCGGGGCTTTCATGATGGGTGAACCTCCTTGGGTGCGGGTGACGTCAACTCTCCCAGCAGCGACTCGACGAGCTTCACGCCGTCGTCGAGCGCCGCGCGCAGCGGCGCGGACAGCTCGGCCACGACATCCTCCTCCTCGCCGGTCATCACGGTCTCCGGCGCGCACGCGACCACGAGCGTCCGCGGCAGCGGGCCGCCGAGCGTCTTGGCCAGCGCGAGGACCTTGACGGGGTCCATCCCGTGGGCGTCGAGCGCCGGCTCGACGGCGTCGATCTCGGGCTCGATGACCGAGAGCGTGCCCGGCGGCTGCCCGGTCGGAGCCGCGTCGAGCAGCACGACCGCGCTCCAGCCCTCGCCGAACGCGTACGCGAGGTCCATGCCGCGGATGCCGTAGTCCACGACCTCGACGCCGGGCGGCAGCGTGCGCTGTGCGAGCCGCTCGGCCAGCGCGACGCCGAAGCCGTCGTCGCCGAGGAACACGTTGCCGATGCCGGCCACGAGGATCCGCTCGGGCTCGACGGGCTCGACCTCGTCGGGCGCGAAGAAGAAGCGGTGGGCGAGCTGTGACGCGGCGCCGAGGTCGCGACCGGGGTCGTCGTCCACCGTCACCACCAGGTGGACGGCGCCCTCCATGTCCTCCTCGATCGCCTCGACGCGCGCGAGCCGCCCCGCCAGGACGAGATCGAAGACGTCGGCGCCGGCGCGCGGGCGCAGCCGCACCTGGCTGCCGCGACGCAGCTCGACCCCGGCGACGGAGACCGCCTCAGGTGCCGGCCGCTGCAGCTCCTCCCAGCTCATCGCGCCATCCCGAACTCGCGGATCGCGCCGTGCAGCGCCATCAGCTCCTCCTGCGACAGCGCCTCGGTGCGCTCGAGGATCTCGCGCGCCCGCGGGTCGGAGTCGCGCATCTCGGCCTTCTCCGCGTCGGTCAGGCTGAGGATGTTCAGGACCAGCATCTGGTCGATCTCGCCACCGTCGAAGAGGTCGCCCGGGCTCTCGGGCGCGATCCGCGGATGGTCCTCGAGGATGATCGGCGAGGAGAGGACCGTGTGGTGCTCGTCGACCAGCACCGGCCAGGTGCCCTCGTTGCGGCACTCGGCCGCCGCCGCGCGCAGGTGCTCGGGCGGATCGGTCTGGGAGACGAACGCGCCGGCGCTCGTGCGCAGGACCGTGTGCGTGGAGCAGAACGTGCGCCGCAGCGCGTCCTCGCGCTCGGCGCCGCCTGTGCCGGCCGACGAAGTCGGCTCGGTGTCCCACGGCGTGGTGTTGGCGATCTCCACGGCGATCCGCCGCACACCGTCGGCGACCGGCTCGGAGTGCACCTCGACCGTGCCCGCCAGGGCCTCCCAGGAGCGCACTATCGCCCCGCCCCGCAGCGGCTCCTCCCGGCTGCCGGCCGCGATCGCGACCGGCGCGCGGCCCGGCGCCTGCACCGTCAGCTCGCGCTCCACCGCCTCGTCCCAGGACAGGTGGCGCTCGCCGCCGGCGACGAGCTCGTCGACCGGCTCGCCGTCGCGCATCACCTGGCGCGCGACGACGTGCAGGAAGCGCACAGCGACCGTCACGCGCGCGTCGGCGCCGCCCTCGAGCAGGCACTCGGTGCGCATCGTCGCGCGGTCGTCGGGATGGCGCTCGGAGTGCGCCCGCGGGTACACGCCGCCGAACGTCCAGCGGCGCTGGTTCTTGGTCGCCGAGCGGCGGTACGGCCACAGCAGGTAGCCCTCGTAGAGCACCGCGTCGGCGATTGCGCGGACGGGGTCCACTACCGGTCCTCGGCCAGCAGGGCGTCGATGGTCTGCTCCCAGCCGGGCAGCGCGTGCCGGGCCTTGTAGGCGCACAGGCGGTCGAAGCTGTCCTTGGGCAGCCGCAGCCACGCCGTGCCGGGGAAGTAGTGGTCCATCGTCGCTCGCCACACGCGCACCGGCATCCGGTACTCCGCGTCGCCCTCCCACGAGATCCGCGCCGCCTGCAGCTGCCCGCCCGCTCCCGCGTAGAACACCGTGCCGCTGAACAGGAACTCGAGCGGCACCTCGCCGTCGGCGAGCGCGTCGAGGTACTTGGAGGCGACCACCTCCATGTCGTAGCTGCAGGGGACCGGCAGCTCGACGACGGTCGAGCCGGTGAACGGCGGGATGGCGAGCGTCGTGCGCGTCCAGAGCAGCGTGCGCAGCGTCGAGCCCCAGTCCTTGACCGGCCCGAACAGCTCGGACAGCCGCTCGTGGGCTCCCTCGTCGTAGGGCCGCCGGCGCGCCGCGATCTGCAGCTGGGTGTCGAGCAGGACAGAGCGGATCGGATGGCCGCCGTCGCACTCGACGCGCAGCGAGAAGCCCAGGGTCGGGACCGCGGCGAACTGCACCGGCGCGGCGTCCAGCACCGCGAAGGCGAGCTCCGGGATCGGTCCGGCGAGAGGGCTTGTCACGGCCATCGGCGCTAGGCGGGCGGCAGGTTGGGCATGCGCGGATCGATCGGCTCGCGACTGCCCGAGTTGATGCCGGTGGACTTCGCCGCGCTCGCGCGCCCGTCCGGGTAATGCCCGTCCTGCTTCTCGTAGTTCCCGGTCGAGTTGCCCTGCTTGACACCCTTGATGTGGGTCGGCGCGGTCATCGACGTGTCCGGCTTGCCGAGCTTCATCTTCGCCATCTCAACTCCTCCTCGTTCATGTGCGGGTCGCCGGCTTGGCGCGCCCGTCGAGCTCCTCGAAGAACCGCCCGATCTCCTGCCACACCTCGGCGCCGCCGGTGAGGCCGCGCCAGCGCGTGCGGATCAGGCCGACCAGCGCGTAGCACTCGTCGATCGGCACGATCCAGTGCCCGCGCGCGCCGCGGACCCGGTTGACGAGCAGCGCCTCGACGTCGGGGGCCAGGGTCTGCAGCACGGGATTGGCCTGCTCGAGCGCCGCCCACGCCTCCAGGCCGAGCAGCGACTCGGTCGGCCCCATCGGGCTCGGGTAGAACGCCTGCACGTGACCGGCGGCGGAGCTGTGGAAGAAGAACGCCATCTCCACCGGGAGCCGCAGCTCCTCCCACGCGAGGTCGCTCAGCTCCAGGTCGGCGATCCGCAGCCGGCGGTCGGGCACCAGCCGGTAGTGCCCGGCGCTCGCCGCCTCGGTGGCGAACAGCACCGAGCACGCCTGGCAGCTGCACATCAGCTCGCGCTTGGAGAGATCGAGCAGGTGGCGATGGGACGCCGCGATCGGCGTCCCGCACAGCTCGCACCGCTCCAGCGCGGCCTCGCGCGCGACCGTGGAGCGCTTGGCGATCCGCTCGAGCCGCGTGGTGGTCGTCATGGATGCATCGGCGCGGGGCAGGCCGTGAACACCTCGAGCTGAATCAACTCCGGCTGCTCCGCGTCCTCGGCGACGATCTCCGTCACGTCGGGCGCGGCCTGGTGGATCGCCTCCTCGACCGCGAGCTTGAGCGTGACCGCCGACGACGGGCAGCCGCTGCAGCTGCCCTGGAGCTGCAGCCGCACCACGCCCTCGTCGACCCCGAGCAGCGCGACGTTGCCGCCGTGCGTCTCGAGGTACGGCCGCACCTCGTCGAGCGCCCCGCGCACCCGCGCCTCGAGCGGCACGGGATGCAGTCCGTGCAGCAGCAGCAGGTGCGCGACCAGCTCGTCGCCGCCCAGCGCCTCCGCGAGCTCGCCGTCGTGGTCGCGCTCGGCGACCTCGGCCACGATCCGGGCGAGCCCTTCCCCGTAGAGGTCGAGCAGCGCCTGGACGAGCTGCGTCGCGGTGTCGGCGGCGGGGCTGTCGGCGAGGCCGTCGAGCTCCTCGAGGAGCCCTTCGACCCGCGCGACGTAGTCGGACCCCTGCGCGTCGGCCACGCTCATCCGTGCTCACCGAACATGGGCGAGTGGACCTGGCGGATGGTCTTGCCCTTGCCCAGGTACATGTGCACGCCGCAGGGCAGGCACGGGTCGAACGAGCGGACCGACCGCATGATGTCGATCCCCCGGAACGTGTCCGGGCCGGCCTCCTCGAAGATCGGCTGCCCCATGACGGCGTCCTCGTAGGGACCGGGCGTGCCGTAGGAGTCGGTCGGGCTGCCGTTCCACGGCGTCGGCGGGTACGGGTGGTAGTTGGCGATCTTGCCCTCGCGGATCACGAGGTGGTGCGAGAGCACGCCGCGCACGGCCTCGTGGAAGCCGCAGCCGATCGCCTCCTCGGGCACGTCGAAGTCCTCGAAGACCTTCGTCTGGCCCGCCCTGATCTCCTCGAACGCCT
>JBPCNM010000117.1:0-12103 GCA_051001255.1 Solirubrobacteraceae bacterium | reverse complement strand
ATCGTGCCCGACGCGAGCGCCCGCCTGCTCGCCGTCATGTACGCCAACGCCGTCGTGCTCGGCGTCGTCGCTGTCCGTCAGCCCGACTGGGCGCACGCGCGCGTGCTCGTCGTGCTGATCTGCGTGTGCGCGCTCGCGGCGACGGCGATGACGTTCTTCCACCTCGAACCGTTCCTGGCGCATCCCTGGCTGCATCTCGCGTACTGGCTCGGCGGCCACGCAGTCCTTGTCGCGAGCGCGCCCGCCGTGTTCGTGTGGCAGGAGCGCCGCGAAGGCGGGCGGCTGCCGGTGCAGGTGGCGCTGACGCGGCTGCAGCGCGGCGCCGGCGGCGCCGCGGGGTTCGCGATGGGCGCCGCCGCGCTCGCGCTGCTCGTCAGCCCCGCGCGGTTCAGCGACGTGTGGCCGTGGGACGTGGCGCCGCTGACGGGTCGCCTGCTCGGCGTGTGGCTCGGCGCGTTCGCCATCGCCTACGCGTGGGCGCTGTGGGACGGAGACTGGCTGCGGGTGCGCCCGCTCTACCTGGCCGCGCCGATCACCGGGCTGCTGCTCGCGCTCGTGCCGCTGGCGCACGGGGGCGACCTGCGGCCCTCTGCCGGCGGCGAGCTCGCCGTGTACTACGCGCTCGCGCTGCTCGTGGCGGCGCCGGGCGTGGCGCTGCTGGTGCGGCCCGGCACGCAGACCGCTCGGCGACTGGCGGAGAGCGCATGAGCACGCGCGCCGCTGCGCCGGAGGTCGTGCGCCCCATGATGCCGGGGGTCCGCGCCGGCCTGCTCGCAATCGCCGGGGTGATCTTCCTGCTCGGCCTGTCGCTGTTCGTGGCGCCGACGGAGACCGACCGCCTCTTCGCCTGGACGATCAAGGTGCCCCTGACGGCCGCCTTCCTCGGGGCGAGCTACTGGGCCTCGACGACACTGGCCGTCGCGTGTGCCAGCGAGCGCGAGTGGGCGCGCGGGCGCGCCTTCGCGCCGCCGTACCTGATCGCGGGCGTCGTGCTGCTGTGGGTCACGCTGGTGCACATCGACCTCTTCCACATGGACGACGTCACCGGCTGGGCCTGGCTCGCGCTCTACGGCATCTTCCCGCCCGCCGTCGCCGTCCTGCTCGCGCGCCAGCTCCGCACCCCCGGCGGCGAGCCCGTGCGGACGGCGCCGATGCCCGCGCCGCTCGTCGCCGCGCTGGCGCTGCAGGGCATCGTGATGGCGGCGCTCGGGACCGCGCTCGTCGTCGCGCCCGAGAACGCCGCGTCGCTGTGGCCGTGGCCGCTGACGCCGCTGACCGGGCGCGCGATCGGCGTGTTCGTGCTCGCGCAGGGCGTGCTCGTGCTCACGGCGTGCCGGGAGCGCGACTGGGGCCGGGTGCGCCCGGCGATGCTGCAGTACGGGCTGCTCGGGGTGCTGCACCTCGTCGCCCTCGTGCGCTTCTCCGGCACGCTGGACTGGGATGCCGCGGGCGCGTGGATCTACCTCGGCTTCCTCCTTGGCGTCCTGGCGGTCGGCGCCTACGGCACGCTCCGCGCGCTCGCCGCCGGGCGCTCCTGATCGACACCCCGCCCAAGGTTGGAATACCCAGTGGGGATGGGCGGTCGTTGGCAGCGGAACGGTGGCACCCGCCGTCGTTCGAACGCTCACGACACCTGTCGCAAGGAGGCAGAGATGCACGTTCTTCCCCGCCGGATGGCCGCTGCGGCCGCCGGTCTGACCGCCGCCGCCGCGCTCGCCGTGCCGATGGCCCAGCAGGCCGATGCCGCGACCAGCATCGTGCGGCTCCATACGCAGGCCAATACCGACCGGTCGCTCTCCAACGTGAGCGGGCTCGCGTTCATGCCCTTCACTTCCTCGAGCAGCGACAGCCAGCGGTGGATCAAGACCGACAAGGGCTTCGGCTTCGCGGAGTACCGCAACGTGGCGGACCAGACCAAGTGCCTGAGCCGCAAGCCGCTCACCAACGGCGGCTCGCTCATCGGCAAGCTCGTCGACGTCCGAACGTGTGACGGATCTACCACCCAGCAGTGGAAGCTCGGGGTCAGCGGGGACTTGCAGCACCGCGCCACCGGGCTGATCGCCCAGGTGGACCTCGCGAACATCAACCAGGCCGTGCGGATGGGCTCCATCCCCTTCGGGCAGCTGCGGCCCGAGCAGAAGTGGCACGTCCACGCCGCCTGAGCACGCGATCTCCGGCCCGCCGCGCGCTGCGCGGCGGGCCGAGTACCCCGAGCGCCGCACGCGAACCTGCCGCCCGATTCGCTCCTGCACACGCCGCGAAGGTCCCATGCGTAGGCTTCCAGCGATGTACGAGGGGGCGTCGCTCTGGGTCTTCATCGTCACGATCACCGCGCTGGCCTGTACGCCCGGCGCCGACACCCTCTACGTCGTCACGCGCGGGATCGGAGAAGGGCGCCGCCTCGCCCTGATCGCAGCCGGCGGCGTATGCCTGGGCTATGTGGCCCACGCCCTGCTGGCCGCCGTCGGCGTTTCGGCCCTGATCGCCTCCTCCCCCACCGCCTTCGAGGCGCTGCGCTGGATCGGCGTCGCCTACCTGCTCTACCTTGGGCTCAGAGTGCTCCGCAGCAAGGATCGCTTCGACTTCACGCAGGAGCGCCCGGCGACCTCGACGACCCGGGCGATCCGCCAGGGCATGCTCACCAGCGTGCTCAACCCCAAGGGCCTGCTGTTCTTCTTGTCAGTGCTTCCGCAGTTCGTCGGAGCCGGCAGCGGCGAGCTCACCGTCCTGCTGCTCGCCCTGCTGCACCCCGCCATCTGCCTGGTGGTCTACGGCGGCTGGGCGCTGCTCGCCGGCACCCTCGGCGACCGCCTGGGCCGCAACCCGCGCTTCGGCGACATCCTGCGCTGGATCAGCGGAACCATCCTCCTCGCCCTGGGCGGCAAGCTCGCCCTCGAACGTCGCTGACGCCCCGACAGGACCGACCTCCCTTGACAAACGCCGTCTAGTACTTGACGATATCCGTCAAGATGCCGGCTGACGGAAGCGACATCCGTGCGCGAGCCGCCGGCGCCCGGGACGGCTCGGCCGGCGACGGCGCGGCGACCGAGCGACTGGCCCGGTTCATCGCGGCCGTGATGTCGAGCCGCTTGATCGACCCGCTGGAGATCCTGCTCGAGGACGACGCCGCTATCGGGCCGCTGCGCCTGCGGGTGACCGAGCGGGCACACGAGCTGGCTCGGTGCGTGCTCGAGGACGACGATCGCGGCGCGCTGGTCGCGATCCGCCTGGTCAGCGCGCTCTATCCGAGCGACGCGCCATTCGATCCGCCGCCGGCATGGTGGCGCAGCCCGCTCGGGCAAGCCGTGCTGATGCGGGTCGGTCACCCAGCAGCGGAGCACGTCACCTACGAGCTCGCCGGCGCCATGCTCGCCATCACGCGGCAAGGTATCCACGACCTCGTCAAGCGCGGCAAGCTCGCGCGCCATCCGGCCGGCGGCGTGACCGTCGCCTCGGTTCGGGCGCGACTGCGCGTCGGCACGCAGCCGTTGTCCCCGGCGTAGAGAGGCCTCGATGACCAGCGAAACCCAGCAGATGCCGTTGGCGGATGCCCTCGCCTCCGCCAGGATCGGCTTCGGGGCGATGCAGCTTGCCGTCCCGGGTCGCCGGCTCGACGAGCAGCAGGCACAGGCGGTGCTGCGACGCGCCGTGTCGCTCGGCGTCCGGCACATCGACACGAGCGACGCCTACGGTCCCCACGTCGCGAACGACCTCATCCGGCAGGCGCTGCATCCCTACCCGGCCGAGGTCCTGATCGCCACGAAGGTCGGGGTGGCTCGCGACGACTCCGGCGCTTGGACGCCGGCCGCCACGCCCGCGGCGCTGCGCGCGCAGGTCGCCGAGAACCAGCGGCGCCTGCAGCGGGACGTCCTGGACCTGGTCTACCTGCGCGTCGGTGGCGACGGGTTGCTAGCACCCGGCGACACGCCCCTGACGGAGGCGTTCGCGACGCTCGCCGAATTGCGGCTCGCCGGCGACATCCGGCAGCTGGGCCTGAGCGGCGTCACGATCGAGCAGCTCGACGAGGCGCAGGCGATCGCTCCGGTCGCCGCCGTCCAGAACCGCTTCAACGTCCTCGATCGCGCCGGCGGCGCGCCGCTCGAGGCCTGTGAGCGACGCGGGGTCGCGTTCGTGCCCTACTTTCCGCTTGGCGCCGGCCTGCTGAGCGCTGACGCCGCCGTACTCGCCAACGCCCCGCCCGGCCGATCCTGGGCTCACAGGCGCGGCGCTCGAGGAGAGCATGCGCTGGCTGGCACCCGTGGGCACCACCACGCGCGAGGTCGTTCTCCCGGTGGCCTTGGCTGGAGTGCACCTGCCCCGAGGCGCACGAATCGCCGCGGTCCTCTCCTCGGCGAACCGGGACGCCGCGCGCTGGGCGAACGCGGACGAGTTCGACATCGACCGCCCGCCGAAGGCGCATCGTGCCTTCGGTACGGGACCGCACTTCTGCGTCGGTCATCGGCTTGCCCGGTACGAGCAGCGGATCCCGCTGGAGATGCTCTTCGAGCGGCTGCCCGACCTGAGACTCGACCCCGAGCAGCGTGCCGAGATCGCCGGGTGGGAGTTCCGCGGGCCGCGACGACTGCCGGTGGTCTGGGACCCGTGAGCGTGCGCCGGCGGTGGCTGGGGCTCAGCGCGGCGGCAGCCCCAGCTGCAGCTTGCGCAGGAGGTCGGCGAGCCCGCGCTGCTCGGCGTCGGTGAGGGCGCTCAGGAGCCGGCGCTCGTTCTCCAGGTGCGCCTCGATCGCGGTGTCCAGCAGCCGGCGCCCGGCGGCGGTGAGGGTGATCAGCGTCCCGCGCCGGTCTTCGGGGTCCCGACCGCGCATGATGAGGCCCGCCTGCTCCAGGCGGTCCAGGCGCTTGGTCGTGCCGCTCGAGGTCAGCATCAGCGCGCTCGCGAACTCCGTCGGGCGCAGCCGGTAGGGCGCGCCGGCGCGGCGCAGCGCCGCCAGCACGTCGTACCAGCCGGCCTCCAGGCCGTGCTCGCGGTACACCGGCTCGAGCCGTTGCTCGAGCTCGCGCGCGAGCCGCGAGACGCGACCGATGACCCCGATCGCCGAGGCGTCGAGATCCGGACGCTCGCGTCGCCACTGCTCGAGGATCAGATCGACGCCGTCGCGCTCCGCCACGGGCCGGACCTTACCGGGAGCCGGCCGACCCCTACGGTCGCCGGCTGCCTCGGCTCGATCACCGCACGGGCTTGGTCCAGACGAGGGAGTAGCGCCACAGGAGACGTCGGCGGTAGCGCACGCCTGGCAGCATCCGGCTCGCGATGCGCCGCGTCTCGGCGAAGGTCGCGCGAGGTGGCCAAACGGTTGGGGCAGACGACTCGTAGTGCGTCTTGTTGCGCTTGTGGAGTCGTGATCCGACGGCGCCCGCGACGGCGAAGGGAAGGTCGGCCGGGTACCGGGTGCGGGCGAGTCCGACGAGCGCGAGGACGCCTCCTGGGCGCAGGAGCCCGCGCATGCGGTCGAGCGCGGCGGCCGCCTCCATGTGATGAAGCGCCGCGACCGACGCGACCAGATCGAACGACGCCGGCTCGAACGGGTGGGCGAGGAAGTCGCCGAGGACGTAGTCGATGTTCGTGGGTTCGTCGTATTGTCGAGCGAGGTCGATGCTCGCGACATCCACGTCGATGGCGGTCACGTGCGGGACCACCCGCCGTAGCTCGCGAGCGAGCATCCCCTCGCCACAGCCGACGTCGAGGACGCGCCGACACCCGTCTGGGACCGCCTGGAAAATCACGTGGTGGTAGTGGATGTTGTGGTTCCACGGCGCAGGCTGTGACTTCATCGAGCGATTGTGCCGACCAGCGCCCGCTTGACGACGACGGCGGCTGATACCACTGGGGGTTCGACATCACGACCAGGAGGCCGCGCATGGGCACCGAGCCGGACTACAGCATCAACCTCGACGACAAGTTCGGCAGCCTGCAGCTCATCGATCTGCCCGCCGAGATCGCCGCCCACGAGCCCTGGTTCAACCAGACGCTGACCCCGTGAACGACGCCGTCGTGCGGCTGGGCATCATCGAGGGCGACTTCCACTGGCACAAGCACGAGGCGGAGGACGAGTTCTTCCTCGTGCTCGAGGGCCGGCTGCTCATCGACCTCGAGGACCGCGAGACCGTGACGCTCGAGCCGCACCACGGCTACACGGTGCCGCGCGGAGTCGTCCATCGCACCCGCGCGCCGGTCCGGACGGCGATCCTCATGGTCGAACCGGCCGGCGTGATCCCGACCGGGGACGCGGAGCATTGATCGGGCGGCTGTGGCGCCATCGGTGAAGGGTCGGAGCGGCGCGTGACCTTGAGCGGGAGGCCACAGCCGGGCCGAGCGTTCGGCCGGTCTGGTACCTGTGGGAGGAACGTTCCTTCTGGTGGCTGACCGGAGGATGGTCGCGTCTGGCGACGGCCCTCGAGCGCGACCCGCGTGTCGCGCTGGTGGTCGACACCTGCGATCTCTCGACCGGCGCCGTGCTGCAGGTCATCGCGCGCGGCTCGGCGGAGCTTCTGCCCTTCGACCAGGACCGCGCGCGCCGTTGGGGCAGCCGGTACCTGGGCGCCGACGAGCGCCACTGGAGTCGCTTCGCCGAAGGCGTGTTGCACGACCCGTCGACCCGGTTCGTCCGGCTCGCCCCTGCCACGCTGCGCGCGCGAGACCTCTCCTACGCACCCGCTACGTGACCTCGACGCGCCACGCTAGGGGACGACGACGTCGGGACGCGGGTCAGCCTCTGCGACTCGCACTCCGCCGCCCGACGCGCGCCGGCCGAGCGCGTACGCGTAGGCCGCGAACAGCGCCACCAGCGCGATCGCGATGTAGGGGTAGAGGTTGAACGGGTACGACTGGCCCGGCTTGACCGAGCCCCACAGCGGGACGAGCCAGATGGCCGCGCCGACGAGCGGGACGACGACGTGCGGGAGCAGGCGAAGCCTGTGTCCGGCGCGGCGCACGTAGGCCGTCAGCGAGAGGGTCGCGGTCATGTAGATGAGGAGGGCGAGGAGCGCGCCGAGGCCGGCGATGTTGCCGAAACCCGTCAGGTAGTCCCACCAGATGGAGGCCACGAGGCCCGGCACCAGAGTGGCGAGCATGAACGCGGCGATGGCGACGTGCGGGGTCTTGTAGTCGGGGTGGATGCGCGCAAGCGCGGCCGGGACCGCCTGTTCGCGCCCGAGGTTGAACAGGATGCGCGCGTTCGAGTTTCCGGCCGCCATCAGGTTGGCGACGATGCTCGTCAGCACCGCGATCTTCAGCAGCGGCTCCAGCGGTCCGCGTACAGCGCGGCCAGCTGCGCGATGGGCTCGGAGCTGTCGGCGAGCGCCCCGACGTTGCCGACGCCGAAGCCGACCACTGCCGCGTACGTGGCGAACACGTAGAGCGCGACGATGACGCTGACGCCGCCGACGACGGCGATGGGCAGTGCCTTGCGCGGGTTGGGGGTCTCCTCGGCGAACGAGACGGCGCCCTCGAACCCGACGAACGAGAACGTCGCGAACACCATGCCCAGCGCCAAGCCGTTGAGTCCGAGGCCCTCGAAGCTCGGGTCGATCGGCTTGGCTGAGAGGCCTTCGTCGCCGCCGGCGACGAGCACGGCGACTCCGATGGCCACGACGATGACGAACTCGATCAGGAAGAGCACCCACGTCGTCCTGATGGACACGGACACGCCGCGGACCATCAACCAGGTGCACCCGAGGACGCCGGCGACGGTGAGGGCCTGCCACGGAACGCCGATGCCGACGTCGCTCAGCAGCGAGGCGGTCCACCCGCCGAACAAGACGGCGACGGCGGCCTGCAGGCACCAGTAGCCGGTCATCAAGACCAGGCCGCCGGTGACGGACGGGACACGACCGAAGCCACGGCGGATGAAGGTCTGCAGCGACCCGGCGCTCGGTGCGAGCCGTGAGAACTCCGCCAGGGCGATGGCGCAGGTGATGACGCCGGCGCCCGCCAGGAGGTAGGTCAGCGGGATGTAGATGCCCACCTGGGACGCGATCACCGCGGTCGTGAAGAACAGGCTGAAGCCGGGCGCCATGTAGGACATGCCGGCGATCAGCAAGTCGAGTGTGGAGAGCGCGTTGCGCTCCAGCTGCGGTTCACCGGTCCGTGCGGCGGTGCTCATGAGACCCCTCCTCGCAATTTGGACTTTGACCAGTCCAATGCGCCATTTTGCTCGGAACGCGTCAGGGTGTCAAGGGCGGAGGAACCCGCGAACCAGCGAGGCGGTCGCCTCGAGGTGCTCGTCCATCGCCGCACGTGCGCCGGGGCCGTCGCCGGCGGCGATCGCCCGCACGATGGCGGCGTGCTGCGCGTTCGCGTGGTCGATGGCCGGCTCCAGCCGTGGGATCGCCGCCAGGAGGTCGCTCAGGCGCACCTGCACGTCCACGACCGCGGCCTTGAGCGAGGCCGAGCCCACCAGCTCGGCGATCGCGATATGCAGCCGCGAGTCGGCGGCGCGGTAGTCCGCGACGGAGGCTTGTGCGGCGCCGTCGGTGAGTCGTCGCAGCAGCGCGACCGCGTCCTGCGACGTCCGCGCCGCCGCCTGCTCGGCCGCTCCCGGCTCCAGCACCTGACGGAACCGCAGGGCGTCCGTCAGCGCGTCTTCACCCATCTCCCTGGCGACCCGTCGCGCGGCCCGGTCGGAGACCGCCGACTTCGGGCGGTGCGTGACGAACGCGCCGCCCGCCCGACCACGGCGCGGCTCCACGTACCCGGCCTGCTGCAGCGCGCGGATGGCCTCCCGCAACGTGACGCGGCTCACGCCAAGGCGGGGAGCGAGCTCGCGCTCGGGCGGCAGGCGCTCGCCATGCCGGACGACACCGAGCTTGATGGCGTGCACGAGCCGCTCGACGGTCTCCTCGAACGCGTTGCGCGCCGGCACGGGGCGGAAGAAGACGTCGTCGAAGTCGGTGCTCGAGGGTGGAGGCTCCAGCGGTTCGGCCGGCATGAATGGCCTGAGCGTAGACCATTGCGGCGACAGCGCCGCACTCAGATGGCCGGCCACGGGTCGTCGGCGTTCTCGCCTTCGGCCCAGGTGTGCTCGTACATGTGGTGCAGGTACACCTTGCCGTCGCGCACGAAGAAGAACTCGGCGCCGCGTTCGCGGATCGGCTTGCCGGTCTGCGGATGGGTGTAGCGGCTCTCCCACTCGCCGGCCAGGCAATCGCCCGTGAATGCGCGGAAGGTCTTCTTGATGTCGAGGTCGTGGGCGTAGTCGAACCACTGCTGCGGCCACTGGCGCAGCGCCTCGCCGGAGCGCCGCCGGCCGTTGCCGTAGATGAGCACGGCGTCGTCGGTGTAGCCGGCTGCGGCGGTGTGCCCGTCGCGGGCCTGCCAAGCGCGCTCGACGTCGCGCAGGTACGCGACGGGGTCGATGAAGGTCTGGCTCGTGGCCACGCTGGCCCCTTTCCTAGATGTCGAACAGTCGGCGGCGGTCGAAGTCGGTCACGGCGAGCCGGGACGCGTCCAGCTCGGAGGTGGCGAAGGTGGCGATGTGGTCGACGACGTCGGCGCCGAAGCTCTCGCGCGTGAACTCGCTTTCGCGAAACACCGCGATGGCCTCGTCGAGGGTCGCCGGCAGCGGCCGCACGTCGGAGCTGGCGTAGGCGTTCGCGTGCCCGATGCCGTCGTCGGCATCGAGCTCGTCGGCGATGCCGCGCAGCCCCGCGGCCAAGAGCGCGGCATGCGCGAGGTAGGGATTGACGTCGGCGCCGGGGATGCGGTTCTCGACATGCCGACCGCCACCCTCCCCGCAGATGCGCACGGCCGCGGTGCGGTTGTCCTCGCCCCAGCTGATGGACGCGGGGGCGAACGTTCCGGGACGGAACCGCTTGTAGGAGTTGGGGTACGGAGCCCAGAGCAGGAGGACGTCGGCCGCGTAGCGCTGCAGCCCGCCGACGAACCGGCGCATCAGCGTGTCGTCGCCCACGGCGAACGCGTTGTGACCCTCGCCGTCGGTGAGCGAGATGTGCAGGTGGCAGCTCTGGCCGCCGCGATCGGACTCCGGCTTGGCCATGAACGTGGCGGCCAGCCCGCGGCGCCGGCACAGCTCGCGGACGCCCATCTTGTACACGGCGTGCCGATCGGCGAGCTCGAGCGCGTCCGCCGGCTCGAGCGTCATCTCGAACTGCGAAGGTGAGTACTCGGCCTTGACGGACTCCACCAGGATCCGGCTCGCCTCCATGGTGGCCCGCAGCTCCGCGAACAGCTCCTCGTCGAGGCCCGTCGTCTCGACCAGCTCGGGGTGCAGCTCCTCGCGGTGGAGCGCAAGCGCGGCGAAGCCCTTCTCCCGGACGCTCTGCTGGGTCTCCGCGTACACCGTGAACTCCAGCTCGGAGGTGATGAAGGGGTCGTAGCCCAGCACGCGCGCGCCCTCGACCTGGCGGCGCAGCACGGTCCGCGGCGCGACTGCCAGCGAGGTGCCGTCCGGGCGGACGGCGTCGGCCATGACGAGGGCGGTTCCGGGCCACCAGGCCAGCGGTCGGATGGTGTCGGAGTCCGGCTGGCCGATGACGTCGCCGTAGCCGTGCTCCCAACCGACGGACGCGAAGCCGTCGAGCAGTTCGTGCCCGATCCCCCAGCCGAACACGACGTCGCAGGTTCGGACCTTGCCGCTCTCACGGAAATGGCGAGCGCTGAGCCGCTTGCCGACCAGCCGGCCCGCGACGTCCGGCATGGCCACGATGACGGTGTCGAACGGGCTCGTATCGGCCTGCGCGCCGTTTCGCGCACGCTCGGCCGCCGGCTGTGGAGATGTCTGTCGGACCACTCTGCGCCTCCCGAATGGACTGGTCTTATACCATTGTACTCGCGAGACGCCGACCGTGTCAACGCAAAGACGAGGAGAGACGATGACGGACTTCTCCGGAGACGCCGACGGACTGCGGCAAGCGCTGCAGCTGCTGCTCGACCGCACCCGGACACCGGGCGCCCTGCCGCCGGACACGGTCGCGTGCCCGCTGCCTGACGCGCTGCCTCACACAGGAGTCGGCGAGCATGCCGCGCTCGCCGAGCTCGCGCCCTGGGTGCTCGACGGCGCCGCTCCGCTGCGTCACCCCGGCTTCGTCGCGCACATGGACCCGCCGACGCCGTGGGTGACGTGGGCGACGGCGCAGTGGGCGGCCGCGCTCAACCAGAACCTGCTCCATCTCGACACGGCTCCGGTCGCGCGGGAACTGGAGGCCCGCGTGATGGGCTGGCTCGCGCCGCTGTTCGGCATGGACGGGGGACACCTCGTCCCGGGCTCCTCGGTCGCCGGCATCACCGCGATGTGGGCGGCTCGCGAGCTCCGCGGCGTCCGCGAGGTCGTGGCGTCGGAGGCTTCCCACCTCAGCTTGCGCAAGGCCGCGAACCTGCTCGGGCTGCGCTACCGGGCGGTGCCCGTGGACGCGCGGCAGCGCATGCTCCTCGGCGAGATCGGCGATGTCTCCGAGGCGGCTCTGGTGCTCACCGACGGCACGGTCGCCACCGGCGCGATCGACCCGCTCGGCCACCGGCACGGGGCGGCCTGGGTGCATGTGGACGCGGCGTGGGCGGGGCCGCTGCGCTTCTCGACCCGGCACGCCGGCCTGCTCGCCGGTGTCGAGGCCGCCGACTCGGTGAGCGTGTCCGCGCACAAGTGGCTGTGGCAGCCAAAGGAGAGCGCCATGGTCCTGTTCGCCGACAGCGCTGCGGCACATGCGGCGCTCTCGTTCGGTGGCGGCTATCTCGCGCTGCCCAACGTCGGGCTGCTGGGTTCGCACGGCCAGGTCGCGCTGCCGCTGGCGGCGACGCTGCTCGCCTGGGGCCGTGACGGCGTGGCCGGGCGGATCGAGCAGTGCATGCGGCTGTCGGAACAGCTCGCCGCGCTGGTGCTCGCCGACGACCGGCTGGAGCTGCACTCGCAGCCGAGTACCGGGGTCGTCGCGTGGCGTCCACGAGCCGTGCCGGCCGCCGACGTCCGCGCGCGCATGACCGGGGCGTTCGTCTCGCTGGCGCAGCTCGGCGGCGAGACCTGGCTGCGCTCGGTGTGCGTCAACCCGCACGCGGACCTGCAGCGCCCGGTGGACGCCGTCATCGACGCGCTGGACTAGACGGTTCACCCTCCCACGATGCGGGCGCAGAC
>JBPCNM010000116.1:0-5257 GCA_051001255.1 Solirubrobacteraceae bacterium | reverse complement strand
AGAGGAGAGATCGAACATGGCAGACGCCGTCCGTGTCTACGTGACCGTCAACGGCCAACCGCAGACCGCCGAGGTCGAGCCGAGGCTGCTGTTGGTGCACTTCCTGCGTGACACCCTCGGGCTGACGGGGACGCACGTCGGCTGCGACACGTCCAACTGCGGCGCATGCACCATCCACCTCGACGACGAGTCCGTGAAGAGCTGCACGGTGCTTGCCGTCCAGGCCGACGGCGCGGAGGTGCGGACGATCGAGGGCATGGCGCGCGGCACCGACCTGCACCCGCTGCAGGAGGGCTTCTGGGCCGAGCACGGCCTGCAGTGCGGCTATTGCACCCCGGGCATGATCATGGCCGCCGCCGACCTGCTGGCGCGCAACCCCGATCCCTCCGAGCACGAGATCCGCGACGGGATCGCCGGCAACCTGTGCCGCTGCACGGGCTATCACAACATCGTCAAGGCGGTCCAGCACGCCGCGCGCCTCCAGCAGCGCGGCGAGGTGCCCGAGCCGGAGATGTCGGAGGCGGGCGCCGAGAACGCACGGGAAGTCGCGGCGAGGGGGCTGGGAGCATGACCGACGCCAACGGACTGCACGTCGGCCGGCGGATGCGCCGCAAGGAGGACCCGCCGCTGCTGCAGGGCAAGGGCAACTACGTCGAGGACATCACCGTTCCGGGCGTGCTGTGGGCCGCGTTCGTGCGCTCCCCCGAGGCCCATGCCCGGATCGCGTCGATCGACGCCTCGGCCGCGCGTGAGCGCCCTGGTGTCGAGGCCGTGTTCACCGGCGCCGAGCTCGATCTCGAGGCGCCGCTGCCGCTGGCGTGGGTGCCGCCCGGCGTCGAGGTCAACGCGCCCGCTCACTGGCCGCTGGCCAAGGAGGCGGTCAAGCACGTCGGCGATCCCGTCGCCGTCGTGATCGGCACCGACCGCTACGCGGTCGTCGACGCCGCCGAGGACGTCATTGTCGAGTACGACCCGCTGCCGGCCGTCGTCGACCCCGAGGCCGCGCTCGATGGCGGCGACCTCGTCCACGACGACCTCGGCACCAACAAGGTGCACGAGTGGTCGCTGGGCGGCGATGTCGAGAGCGCGCTGGCGTCCTCCGACGTCGTGATCGAGCGGCGCTTCGTCAACCACCGCACCGCCGGTGCGCCGATCGAGTGCCGCGGCGTGATCGCCGACTACCGCGCCGGGGAGCTCACGGTCTGGAGCGCCACGCAGGTGCCGCACTTCCTGAAGCTGTTCCTCGCGCTGCAGCTCGGGATGACCGAGGACCGCGTCCGGGTCATCGCGCCCGACGTCGGCGGCGGGTTCGGTTCCAAGCTGCAGGTCTACGGCGAGGAGATCCTCCTGGCGTGGGTGTCGCGCAAGCTCGGCCGGCCGGTCAAGTGGATCGAGACGCGGTCGGAGAACATGGCGACCGCGCACCACGGCCGCGACCAGGTCGCCTACGTGAAGATGGGCGCCAACCGCGACGGCACCTTCACCGCCCTCCATGTGAAGATCATCGCCGACTTCGGCGCGTACATGATGCTGCTGACGCCGCTGATCCCGTCGCTGGGCGCGTTCGTGATGGCGGGCTGCTACCGCTGGCAGGCGGTCCGCACGGACATCACCGGCGTGATGACGAACAAGATGGCCACGGACGCGATCCGCGGCGCCGGGCGACCGGAGGCGACGCACTACATCGAGGTGATGGTCGAGCAGATGGCGGCCGAGCTGGGGATCGACCGGCTCGAGCTGCGGCGGCGCAACTTCATCCCGCCCGAGGACTTCCCGGCCGAGACTCCGGTCGGGATCGTCTATGACTCGGGCGACTACCCGGGCTCGCTGGCCAAGCTGCTCGAGCGTTTCGACCCCGAGGCCGAGCGCGGCCGGACCGCGGACGGCAAGCTGCGCGGGGTCGGCTTCTCGACGTGGACCGAGATCTGCGGGCTGGCGCCGTCACGCGTCACCGGCCCGAGCGGACTGGGCATCCAGGCCGGTCTGATGGAGTCGGCGCTCGTGCGCGTGCACAGCACCGGCTCGATCACCGTCTACACCGGGACCTCGCCGCACGGGCAGGGGCTCGAGACGAGCTTCGCCCAGATCGTGGCCGACCGGCTCGCGTGCGACCCCCAGCAGATCGACGTGCTGCACGGCGACACCTCCCAGGGCCCGTGGGGCCTGGACACCTACGGCTCGCGCTCGCTCGCCGTGGGCGGTGAGGCGATCGCCCGCGCGACGGCCAAGGTGGCCGACAAGGTCCGTGCGATCGTCGCCCACAAGCTGGAGGCGGCGGCGGACGACATCGAGGTGCGCGAGGGGAAGTTCTCCGTCAAGGGCTCGCCCGACAAGGGCATGACGCTCGCCGAGGTGGCGGACCTGGCCTACATCCCCGAGGACAACCTGCCGGCCGGCATGGAGCCCGGCCTCGAGGAGACCTCGTTCTATGACCCGGAGAACTTCGTCTTCCCGTTCGGCGCGCACGCGGCGGTGGTAGAGATCGACCCGGAGACCGGCAAGGTCGACCTCGTCCGCTACCTGGCGGTCGACGACTGCGGGCCGGCGATCAACCCGAGCCTGATCGAGGGCCAGATCCACGGCGGCATAGTCCACGCCGTCGGCCAGGCGCTGTTCGAGCAGGTCGCCTACGACGAGGACGGGCAGCTGGCCACGGGCTCGTTCGTCTCCTACGCGCTCCCGAGCGCCGCGGAGCTGCCGATGTTCGAGACCGACCGGACGGAGACCCCGTCGCCGGTCAACTCGCTCGGCGTCAAGGGCGTCGGCGAGGCGGGCACGATCGCCGCCAGCGCCGCCGTCACCAACGCCGTGATCGACGCGCTGCGCCCGGAGGGCATCGCGTTCATGAACATGCCGCTCACACCCATGCGCGTGTGGGAGGCGCTCCAGGAGAAGCGAGGCGCGCCCGCATGATCCCCGCCGAGTTCGACTACGTCGCGCCCGAGTCGCTCGACGCGGCGCTGGCCGCGCTGCGCGAAGGCGGCGAGGACGCCAAGGTGCTCGCCGGCGGCCATTCGCTGGTGCCGCTGATGAAGCTCCGGCTGGCCGCGCCGACCCTGCTCGTCGACCTGCGCAGGGTGCCCGGGCTGACCGGGATCCAGCGCGCGAACGGGACGGTACGGATCGGGGCGATGACGCGCCACCACGCGGTCGCGACCGCGCCGGAGCTGGGCCTGGCGGCCAAGGCCGCCGCGACGATCGCCGACCAGCAGGTCCGCAACCGCGGCACGATCGGCGGCACGATCGCCCACGGCGACCCGGCCTCGGACCTGCCGGCCGTGCTGCTCGCGCTGGAGGGCTCGGTCATGGTGCGCGGCGAGCGCGAGCGCGAGATCGCGGCGACGGACCTGTTCCAGGACTACCTCACCACGGCGATCGCCGACGGCGAGATCGTCACCGAGGTGCGCCTCCCGGCCGGCGACGGCTGGGGCGCGGGCTACGCCAAGTTCAACCGCCGCGTCGAGGACTGGGCGATGGTCGCCGTGTGCGCCTCGGTGCGCAGGGCGGCCGACGGCTCGTGCGCGGACGTGCGCGTCGGTCTCACGAACATGGGCGGGGTCCCGCTGCGTGCGAACGCCGTCGAGCAGGCGCTGCGGGGCGGCGGCCTGGACGCCCAGGCGATCGCCGCGGCCGCCGGGCTGGCCGCGGAGGGCACCGACCCGCCCGAGGACCTCAACGCGTCCTCGGACTACAAGCGCCATCTGGCGCGCGTGCTCTGCCGCCGCGCGCTGGAGGAGGCGGCCGCGGCGGCGTGAGCCTCGGGGCCGTCGAGGACGTCGAGCGGGCCCTGGCCGGGGAGGCCTACCTCCCCGACCGGGGCCTGGCCACCTCGGTCTTCCTCGCGGCGACGCTCGAGCAGCCGCTGCTGCTCGAAGGGGAGGCCGGCGTCGGCAAGACCGAGGTCGCCCGGGCGCTGGCGTCGTCGCTGGGGGCGCGCCTGATCCGCCTGCAGTGCCACGAGGGGATCGACCTGCATCACGCGGTCTACGACTGGGACTACCAGCGCCAGCTCCTGGCGATCCGCGCGGCGGAGGCGGGGGCGCAGTCGCGCGAGCTGTTCGGCCGCGAGTTCCTGCTGCGGCGGCCGCTGCTGGAGGCGCTGGAGGCCGACGGCCGCGTCGTGCTCCTGATCGACGAGATCGACCGCGCCGACGACGAGTTCGAGGCATTCCTGCTCGAGTTCCTGGCCGACTTCGCGGTCACGATCCCGGAGCTGGGTACGGTCACGGCGCGCCGGCGCCCGCTGGTGATCCTCACCTCCAACCGAACGCGCGAGCTGCACGACGCGGTCAAGCGCCGCTGCCTGTACCACTGGATCGACTACCCCACGCGCGAGCGCGAAGCGGAGATCGTCCGCGCCCGCCTGCCCGGCGTGCCCGAGGCGGTCGTGACGCGGGTCTGCGCCGCGGTCGCCCGCCTGCGCGACGAGGAGCTCTACAAGATGCCCGGCGTGGGCGAGACGATCACCTGGGCCCGCGCGCTGCTGGCGCTCGACCCCGAGGACGACCTGGACGCGACGCTCGGCGTCGCCCTGAAGGTGCGCGAGGACCTCGAGCGCGTGCGCCAGAAGGGCGTGCTCCAAGGTGCGTGACTCCCTCGCCGAAGAGTGCCTGGCACCGTTCAGGTTCGCGGTCACCGGCCGGCTGCAGGAGCTCGCCGCGACGCTGCGGGCGCTCGGCGTGCGGGTCGGCGTGGGGGAGGTGCTCGCCGCGCACCGCGCGCTCGCGGCGGTCGACGCCTCCTCGCGCGAGCAGGCGTTCTACGCGCTGCGCGCGACGCTGTGCTCCGCGCACGCCGACCACGAGCGGTTCGGGCTCGCGTTCGCCGCCGTGTTCGGGGCGGCCGCGCGGACGCCGGAGGAGGACCCGCTCGCGCAGGTGGGCGAGATCGTCCGCGCGGCGCTCCCGCGGGTCTCGGTACCCGCCGCCGAGGAGCCGATGCCGGTCGAGCTCGCGCCGGTCCCCGCCGCCTGGAGCGAGGAGGAGGCGCTGCGCGAGCGCGACTTCGCCGCCTACACCGACGCCGAGCGGGCCGCCGCCCGGCGCCTGCTCGCCCGCCTCGCCGCCCGCGGCCCGACGCGCCTGAGTCGCCGCACCCGGCCGGCTCGCCGTCGTGGTGAGCTGCCCGACCTGCGCGCCACCACGCGCGCCTCGCTGCGCCAGGGCGGCGAGCTGCTCGAGCGGCGCTGGCGCGAGCCCACGCGGCGACAGCGCCGGCTGGTGCTGGTCCTCGACGTCTCCGGCTCCATGGCCCCCTA
>JBPCNM010000115.1:0-4446 GCA_051001255.1 Solirubrobacteraceae bacterium | reverse complement strand
GCCTCCTCGTCTGGGCGGCGCTGTGGACGGTCTACATCGTCTGGGGCTCGACCTATCTGGCGCTGCGCGTGCTCGTCGCGACGATCCCCCCGCTGATCTCGACCGGCACCCGCTTCCTGTTCGCCGGCGCTCTGATGCTGGCCGTGCTCGCGCTCCGGCGCCGCGCCGTGCGCATCACGCGCGCCGAGGCGCTGAGCTGCCTGCTCGTCGACGCGCTCATGATGGGCGCCGTGGCGACCGTCGCCACCGCCGAGCAGGACGTGCCGTCTGGGCTCGCCGCGCTACTGATCGCGTGCGTCCCGCTGTGGGTGCTGCTGCTGCGCCGGCTCGGCGGCGAGCACATCGCGCCGCGCCTGGTCCTCGCCGTGGCGATCGGCTTCGCCGGCGTCGGGCTCCTGCTCCAGCCGGGCGGGCAGACGGGCGGCGCGCCGCTGCTGTCGCTGCTGCTGGTCGTGTGCTCGACGCCCGCGTGGGCGACCGGCTCCTACCTCTCGCGCCGCGTCGCGCTCCCGCCCGACCCGCTCGTCTCCGTCGCCTGGCAGATGCTGCTGGGCGGCGCCGTCGTCACGCTCGCGGGCGTCGTCGCCGGCGAGCCGTGGGGCGTGCAGCCGGAGACGTTCTCGACCGAGTCGATGATCGCGTGGCTGTACCTGCTGCTGATCGGCTCGGTGCTGGCGTTCACGGCCTACACGTGGCTGCTCCGCAACGCCCCGATCTCCCGCGTCGCCACCTACGCGTACGTCAACCCGGTCGTGGCGATCGCGCTCGGCTGGCTGATCCTCGACGAGGCGGTGACCGGCGTCACGATCGCGGGCGCCGCGGTGATCGTGCTGGCGGTCGCGGTGGTCGTGCGGGCCGAGTCGCGCCCGTCACGCCGCGGCGAGGTCGTAGCGTGAGACGAGGTGCTCCACGGGCAGGCCGAAGCGCTCCTCCGTCCGGTTGACGAGGTCGCGCTCGAGCCAGTTCGACCGCTCGGGCGGGTGGGTGGAGATCACCACGACCGTCGCGGGGAAGGACGCCAGCACGTCGGCGATCGCCAGCAGCGGATCGGCGTCCCCGACCTCGCCGGCCGCTTCCACGCCCTCGGCCCCGAGCCACTCCACCGCCTGGGCGAGCCGGTCGCGTGCCGCGTCGACCGCTCCGTCGACGTCGGACACCCAGTGGCGCACCCGGCTGTTGAGCGCGGGCGCGACGATGCGCACGCGGCCGCCGTCGCCCGCGCGGCGGCGGACGTCGTCGAGCACGTCGGGGCAGGGACACGTGCGGTTGGCGACCAGCAGGACGTGGGGAATCGGATCGGTCATCGGGGCTCCTCTCGGGTCCTGGAGGATCCCTGCCCGAGCTTGCGGGACGGTGACGAGACCTGACGATCCACGAACGGTTCGCCCGCCAGGCGAGCCGGCTCGTTCCTCGCCGCTCGCCTTCGAACGGTTTCGCCTGCCAGGCGAGCCGGCTCGTTCCTCGCCGCTCGCCTTCGGCGACGTTACTTGTCGCGCGCCTCGTTGAACGGGCGCTCGAACAAGGTGGAGAGCACGATCTGCGTCTGGGTCCGCGTGACGCCGCGGTGGTCGCGGATCCGCTCCAGCGCCTCCTCGAGATGCGAGGTGTCGCGCGCTCGCACGTGCACCACCGCGCTCGCCTCGCCCGCGACGGTGTAGGCGGCCTCGACCTCGGGGTGGTGCTCGAGCGCCTCGCGCACCTCGCCCGCGGCCATCCGACCTTCGCAGTAGAGCGCCACGAACGCGTGCGTGCCCCAGCCGAAGCGGCCGGGATCGACGAGCGCGGTGTAGCCGCGCACGACGCCCTCGGCCTCGAGCCGGTCGACGCGCCGCTTCACCGCCGGCGCGCTCAGCGAGACGTGCATCCCGATGCTCTGGAACGAGCGGCGGGCATCCTGGCGCAGGAGCGCAACGATCTGCCGGTCGATCTCGTCCATCAGCGGCGCGAATCCTACACAAACGCAACGCATCGGCATTGGAGGAGGCCCCGAACCGCGCAATCATGAAGCCTGACGATTCGAACTTCCAGGAGGCTACCCGTGAGCACGCAGCCCGTAGTCGCAGCGAGGGCCGCCGGCGAAGACTTCATGCCGATGCACGGCATCGACCACGTCGAGCTGTGGGTGGGCAACGCCACCCAGGCGGCCTACTTCTACCGCGAGGCGTTCGGCTTCGAGCAGGTGGCCTACGCGGGCTTGGAGACCGGGGTGCGCGATCGGGTCTCCTTCGTCCTGCAGCAGGGGCGCGTCCGCGTCGTGCTGACCGGCGCGCTGACGCCCGACCACGAGATCGGCGCCCATCACGCGCGCCACGGCGACGGCGTGAAGGTGATCGCCCTCGGCGTGCCCGACGCCGGCTACGCCTATCGTACGGCGGTCGAGCGCGGCGCCCACGGCGTGCGCGAGCCCCACGAGGCGATCGACGAGCACGGCAGCGTCCGGATGGCGACGATCGCCGCCTACGGCGACACGCTGCACACGTTCGTCGAGCGCGCGAGCTATGACGGCGCCTTCCTCCCCGGCTACGTCGCGCAGAAGCTGACCGCGCGCGGCGGCGACGTGGGGCTGCTCGCGATCGACCACATCGTCGGCAACGTCGAGCTCGGCGCGATGGAGACGTGGGTGAAGTTCTACGAGGACGTCTTCGGGATGACGGAGATGATCCACTTCTCCGACGACGACATCTCGACGGAGTACTCCGCGCTGATGTCCAAGGTGGTCACCTCCGGCAACGGGCGGATCAAGTTCCCCATCAACGAGCCGGCCGAGGGCAAGCGCAAGTCCCAGATCGACGAGTACCTGGAGTTCTACGCCGGCCCCGGCGCGCAGCACGTTGCCGTCGCCACGCGCGACATCGTCAAGACCGTGACCCAGCTGCGCGAGCGCGGCGTCGAGTTCCTGACGACGCCGGAGAGCTACTACGACGACGTCCCCGCGCGGATCGGCGAGATCGCGGAGGACCTCGAGGACCTGCGCCGCCTGGGGATCCTCGTCGACCGCGACGACGAGGGCTACCTGCTGCAGATCTTCACCAAGCCGATCGGCGACCGGCCCACGATGTTCTTCGAGGTCATCGAGCGCCACGGCGCCCGCGGCTTCGGCGACGGCAACTTCAAGGCACTGTTCGAGGCGATCGAGCGCGAGCAGGACCGGAGAGGGAACCTGTAGACATGCGCTACCACCAGATGGGACGGGTGCCGCGCAAGCGCCACGTCCAGTTCCGCGACCCCGAGCACGCCGGGAGCAACGGCAACGCGCCACTGCTCGTGGAGGAGGTCCTCGGCTTCGAGGGCTTCTCGGGCAACGAGTCGATCCTCTACCACCTCTTCTCCCCCTGCCGGGTCAAGGAGGTCGGCGCGTTCACGCCGATCACGCTGGAGGAGTGGGTGCCCGACACCCACGTGCACCGACTCACCAACACGAACGGCGCCCGGCCGGAGGGCGACAGCGTGCTCGGCCGGCGGGTGCTCGAGTACAACGGCGACGTGCAGATCGGGATCTGCCTGCCCGAGCGCGAGGCTGACTACTTCTTCCGCGACGGCGAGGGCGACGAGGTGATCTTCGTCCACGAGGGCGAGGGCGTGGTGGAGACGATCTTCGGCGAGCTGCCCTACCGCAAGTGGGACTACGTCGTGATCCCGCGCGGCACCACGTACCGGTTCCGCTTCGACACCCCGCAGCGCTGGCTGACGTTCTACACGCCGGGCGAGATCGAGACCCCGAACCGCTACCGCAACCGCTACGGGCAGCTGCTCGAGCACGCGCCGTTCTCACAGCGCGACTTCCTCCCGCCCGCGGAACTCGAGACGCACCGCGAGCGCGGCGAGTTCGACCTCAAGGTGCGCGTCCGCGGCGGCTACCAGGACTACCTGCTCGACTACCACCCGTTCGACGTCGTCGGCTGGGACGGCTACGTCTACCCGTACACGTTCAATATCCTCGACTTCGAGCCCAAGGTCGGCAGGCTGCACCAGCCGCCGCCGGCGCATCAGACGTTCCAGGGCCCGAACTTCGTCATCTGCTCGTTCTGCCCGCGCATGCTCGACTGGGACGACGAGGCGATCGTGCTGCCCTACCACCACTCCAACGTGCAGTCCGAGGAGGTCATGTACTACGTGGACGGCGAGTACCGCGCGCGCAAGGGCGTCGAGATCGGCTGCATCACACTGCATCCGTCCGGCCTGCCGCACGGGCCCCAGCCGGGCCTGGTCGAGCAGGCGATCGGCTCCAAGCAGACCAACGAGCTGGCGGTCATGTGCGACACGTTCCGCCCGCTGAGGCTGACCACGCTCGCGCGCGACCTCGACGATCCGAGCTACGCGCTCTCGTGGTACCAGCCTTCGCCTGGCGCGACGGCGAGCGCCTGAGCCGCTTCGGCCACGGCGTCGCGGTCGAAACGGTGCCGGCGCTCGGCGGAACAGGATCTCTGCTTCTCCCCACACACCAGG
>JBPCNM010000114.1:0-2685 GCA_051001255.1 Solirubrobacteraceae bacterium | reverse complement strand
TCCCGGGCGTGACGGTCGCAGGCAGCGGGGCACGCCCGCGCCGCTTGACGCTCGCAGACCTCCGCGTCGCGCAGGCCGTCTACGTCACCAGCGCGCTCCGGGGCCTGCAGCCCGCGGTGTTCGGCCCGTGAGCGGCGTCAGTCCAGCAGCTCGTACGCCGGCAGCGTCAGGAACTCCGGGAACTCCTCGCCCAGCGAGACCTGCTCGAACACCCGCCGCGTCTCCTCGGGCCGGCCCTTCTCCCACACCTCATCGCCCACCTCGGCGCGGATCTTCGCCATCTCCTCCTCGAGCACCTCGCGCACCCGGTCGCGCGTGACCTTGCCGTGGCGGACCCACTGCCAGATCTGCGAGCGCGAGATCTCCGCCGTCGCGGCGTCCTCCATCAGATTGTCGATTCCCGCCGCCCCGCGGCCGCCGAGCCAGAACGAGATGTACTGGAAGCCGACGTTGACGTCGCCGCGCAGCCCCGCCTCGGTGATCTCGCCCGGCGTGGAGGCCGCGTCGAGGAGCTGCTCGGCGGTAACCGTCACGTCGTCGCGCCGCCGTTCGATCTGGTTCGGCGCCTCGCCGAGCACGTTGTCGAACTCCTCCGTCGCGACCGGCACCACGTCGGGATGCGCCACCCACGTGCCGTCGAAGCCGGCCTCGGCCTCGCGCTGCTTGTCCTCGCGCACGGCCGCGATCGCGCGGTCGTTGGCCTCCTGGTCTCTGCGCGACGGGATCAGCGCCGCCATACCGCCCATCGCGAACGCGCCGCGCGCATGGCATGTCTTCACGAGCAGCTCGGAGTAGGCGCGCATGAACGGCACGGTCATCTTCACGTCGTCGCGATCGGGCAGCACGAACTCCGGCCGGTCGCGGAAGCACTTGATCATCGAGAAGATGTAGTCCCAGCGCCCGGCGTTCAGCCCGAGCGAGTGGTCGCGCAACTCGTAGAGGATCTCGTCCATCTGGAACGCCGCCGGCAGCGTCTCGATCAGCACGGTCGCCCGCAGGGTCCCCCGCGCGAGGCCGAACGTCTCCTCGGCGAAGCTGAACGCGTCGTTCCACAGCCGCGCCTCGAGCTGGTGCTCCAGCTTCGGCAGGTAGAAGAAGACGCCGCGGCCGCGCTCGTCGAGCCGCCGCGCGGAGTGGAAGACGTGCATGCCGAAGTCGAACAGCGAGCCCGAGACCGGCTCGCCGCCGATGCGCAGGTGCTTCTCGGGCAGATGCTAGCCGCGCGGGCGCACGAGCAGCGTCGCGGTCTCCTCGTCGAGCTTGTACTCCCGGCCCTCCGAGCTGGTGTACTCGATCGTCCCCTCGATCGCGTCGATCAGGTTGAGGTGGCCGCCGACCTGATTGGCCCACGTGGGGGAGTTGGCGTCCTCGAAGTCGGCCATGAACCCGCGCGCGTCGGAGTTGAGCGCGTTGATGACGAGCTTGCGGTCGGTCGGCCCGGTGATCTCGACGCGCCGGTCGCGGTAGTCGGCGGGCGGCTCGGCGACCTGCCAGTCGCCCTCGCGGATCTCGCGGGTCGCGGGCGCGAAGTCGAGCGTCCCGCCGCGGGCGAGCTCGGCCGCCCGCTCGCGCCGCGCCATCAGCAGCTCTTGGCGCCGCGGCTCGAAGCGGCCGTGCAGCTCGGCGACGAAGTCGAGCGCGTCGGGGCTCAGGATCTCCTGCATCCGGTCCTCGCGGGTCGGCGCGACATCGAGGCGTCGGGTCATGGACGGGTTCCCCTGATCGAGTGGTCCAGCAAGGTCATCGGGTGATAGATCGGCAGCTCACGGCCGTCGAGGTGCGCGGCGATCTGCAGCGCGCAGCCGGGGTTGCCGGCGGCGACGGCCTCGGCGCCGGAGGCGACGAGGTTCGCCGCCTTGCGCCGGCCGAGCTCGGCGGCGGCCTCCGGCTCGACGAGGTTGTAGATCCCCGCCGAGCCGCAGCAGATCTCCCAGTCGGCGGGCTCGAGCAGCTCGAGCTGCGGGATCCCGCGCAGCAGCGCGCGCGGCTGTGCCCGGACGCCCTGGGCGTGCGCAAGGTGGCAGGCGTCGTGGTAGGCGACACGCAGCGCGAGCGGGTGGCGCGGCGCCTGGGGCTCGTGCTCGGCCAGCAACTCGGAGACGTCGCGCACCTTGGCCGAGAACGCGGCGGCGCGCTCGGCCCACGCGGGATCGTCGGCGAGCAGGTGCGCGTAGTCCTTCATGCCCGAGCCGCAGCCGGCGACGTTCACCGCGACCGCCTCGAACTCCTCGTAGGCGGCGATCGTCTCCTTCGCCAGCTCCAGCGCCTCGTCCTCGACGCCGGCGTGCATCTGCAGCGAGCCGCAGCAGCGCGGCTGCCGGGGCGCGTGGACCTCCCAGCCCTCGGCGCTGAGCACGCGCACGGTGGCGGCGTTGACGTCGCCGAAGAACACCCGCTGCACGCAGCCCTGCATCAGCGCGATCCGGCCGCGCCGCGCGCCGCGGGCCGGCGTGACCTCGGCCAGCTGCCGGATCGCGTCGCGCCGGCTGACGGGCGGCGCGAGCTTGAGCATGGCCTGCAGCTCGGGCACGCGGCCGAGCCGCGCGCCCAGGACGGCGTCGATCCCGAGCTTGCGCTGGGCCCACAGCAGCGGTGCGAGCGCCCGCAGCCGGCCGGGATGCGTGAACAGCCCGAAGATCAGCCGCCGGTGCAGTCGCTCGCGCAGCGGCCGCGGCGCGTTGCGCT
>JBPCNM010000113.1:0-2993 GCA_051001255.1 Solirubrobacteraceae bacterium | reverse complement strand
GAACACGACGGTGTTCTTGAGGCGGCCGGGGATGAAGTTCTTCCCGCGGATCGTAAGGGTCTCGCCGACCGCCACGTCAAGCGGCGACACGCTGGTGATCAGCGGCGCCTTGGCCTTCTTCTTCTTGGCGGCGTGGGCATGCGGCGCAGCCCCGGCCGTGGCGGGGGCGGCCAGTGCGAACAGCGCGGCCATCATGGCGGCGCGGCGCAGCGGGGAGGGGATGCGGAGTCGGAGTTCCATCGCGCTCGTTATCGGCGGACGAGCGCAGCGGCTTGAGGCCGATAGACCTCGCGATGGGGTCTCTACCCCACCACGGTGAGCGCCTTGGGCGTGGCGCTGAGCACGTCGCGACCGTCCTCGGTCACCACCACGAGGTCCTCGATCCGCGCCCCGCCGCGGCCCGGCACGTAGATCCCCGGCTCGACCGTGACGACGTGCCCGGCCGCGAGCCGGCCCTCCGCGGTGCGCGCCAGCCGCGGGGCCTCGTGGATGTCCAGGCCGACGCCGTGGCCGAGCCCGTGGCCGAAGTGCTCGCCGTGCCCGGCGGCGGCGATCAGGTCGCGCGCGACGGCATCGACCTCGCGCCCCTCCGGGCCCGGGCGGACGGCGTCCAGCGCCGCCAGCTGGGCCTCGAGCACGGTGTCGTAGAGCGCGGCGAGGTCGTCGTCGAGCGAGCCGGTCGCCCACGTCCGCGTGCAGTCCGAGCAGTAGCCGTCCAGCCGGGCGCCGATGTCGAGCGTGACCAACGTGCGCTCACCGATCACGACGTCGCGCGGCGTAGCGTGCGGCAGCGCGCCGTTCTCCGCCGCCGCGACGATCGAGGGGAAGCTGGGGCCCTCGGCGCCGCGCAGGCGCATCTCCTGCTCGAGGCCGAGCGCCACGTCGCGCTCCGTTCTGCCCACCAGCCCCCATTCGAGCAGCCAGGCGTAGATCTCGTCGACGAGCCCGGCCGCGGCGCGGATCGCGGCCAGCTCGGACGGCTCCTTGAGGGCTCGCTCGGCCTCGACCAGGCCGCCGCCCGCGACAAGCTCGATGCGGGCGGGCAGCGTGTCGCCCAGCACGGCGTGGCGCCGAACTGAGACGTGCTGGTCCTCGAAGCCGACGCGCAGCGCGCCCGGCGGCCAGCCCGCCGCCAGCGCCGCGCTCAGCTCCTGCGGCGCGGCCTGCAGATCGAACTCGTCGACCTCCGCCTTGGCGCGCTCGACGTAGCGGAAGTCGGTCAGGAAGCGGCGCGTGTCGGGGCCGACGATCGCCAGCCCGTTGGTGCCCGAGAAGCCGGTGAGGTAGCGCACGTTGACCGGGTCGGTCACGAGCAGGAGGTCGAGCTCGCGCTCGGCGAGCCGCGTGGCGACGCGGTCCGCGCGGCTCACAGCGCCGCCTTCAGCCGCTCGAGCGCCGCGCGGTAGCCGTCGACGCCCTGTCCGCTCACGCTCGCCACGCACACGTCCTCGAGCACCGAGACCGCGCGGAACGGCTCGCGCTGCTTGACGTCTGAGAGGTGGACCTCGACGGCGGGGAGCCCGGCCACCTCGACGGCGTCGCGCAGCGACCACGCGTAGTGCGTCCAGGCGCCCGGGTTGAGCAGCAGCCCGTCGGCGTGGTCGCCGGCCCGGTGCAGCTCCTCGACGTACTCGCCCTCGTGGTTTGAGTGAAAGAAGCGCGCCTCCAGGCCGAGCGCCCGCGCGAACGTGCCGATCTGCATCTCCAGCCGGCTGAACGTCAGCCCGCCGTAGTGCTCGGCCGGGCGGCGGTCGAGCGCGTCGAGGTTGACGCCGTGCATGACGGCCACGCGATTCCTCATCGGGAGACCAACCCTCGCACGGCCCGGGCGATGTCGTCGGGCGCGACCGGCCGGCCGACGCGGACGTCGCCAGGCGCCTCGACCAGCACGAAGCCGACGCGCCCGCCGCGGCGCTTCTTGTCGCCTCACAACGCGGCCAGCACCGCCGGCTGGTCGACCGCCGGATCGAGTTGCGTCGGCAGCCCCCACGCGGCGAGCAGGCCGGGGACCTCCTCGCGCAGCGCGGGCTGCCCGGACAGCACGAGTGCGGCGAGGAGTCCCAGGCCGACCGCCTCGCCGTGGCGGTAGCGCGCGTAGCCCGTCGCGGTCTCGATCGCGTGCCCGACCGTGTGGCCGAGGTTGAGGACCTGGCGGCGCCCGGCGTCGCGCTCGTCCTCCGCGACGACGGCGAGCTTGGCCCGGGCGCAGGCCAGCACGAGATCGGAGTCGACCGCGTCGTCGCCGCCCCGCACGCGCTCCCACAGCTCACCCCCGGCGATCAGCGCGGTCTTGACGACCTCCGCCCAGCCGGCGGCCAGCTCCGCCGCCGGGAGCGTGGCTAGCAGGGACGGGTCGGCCAGGACGGCCGCGGGCTGATGGTAGGCGCCGGCGTAGTTCTTGCCCTCGGGCAGGTCGACCCCGGTCTTGCCGCCGTAGGCGGAGTCCACCTGCGCGACCAGCGTGGTCGGGAGCCCGACGACGGGCACGCCGCGCTGATAGCTCGCCGCGCAGAAGCCGGCGAGATCGCCGACCACGCCGCCGCCCAGTGCGATCACGTGGTCGTCGTGCGCCATCCCGGCCCTGGCGAGCTCGCGCAGCACGCGCCCCGCCTGCTCCCACGTCTTCGCCGCCTCGCCGGGCGGGATCGTGACCACCGCGGCCAGCTCACCCGCCCGCGCGCCGTAGAGCGCGCCGACCGTCGCGTCGGTCACCAGGAACGACCGCCCGCCGCGCGGGCGCGGCGCCGCGTCCAGCACGCCCTCCCCCACGTAGACCGGATAGGCACCCGAGGCGCTGCGCGCCCACAGCATCCGAGCCCCCGGCGGCAGCGCGGCGATCGCCGGCGCCGCCTGGCGCACGGCCTCGCGCGCGGAGTCGGTCAGCACCACGTCGGCGAGCCGCTCGTACAGGGGCCGGCGCTCCGCGTACAGCGCCTCGAAGCGTGCGCGATCGCGCGCCAGCGGCCGGCGCCCGCCGGCCCGCTGCCACGCGG
>JBPCNM010000112.1:0-2761 GCA_051001255.1 Solirubrobacteraceae bacterium | reverse complement strand
GACTACGTGCGCGACGAGGTCGTCGTCCGCTACGCGCCCGACGCCGGCACCGCGCGAGCCTCCCGGGCGACGGTGCCGCGCACGCGCGTCGTGAAGATCCGCGACGGCCGCAGCGTCGCCGAGAAGTCCGCTCAGCTGCGCCGGCGCCGCGGCGTCCTCAGCGCCACGCCCAACTTCATCGCCCGCGCGAGCTTCATCCCCAACGACCCCGGCCGCAGCAACGTGCCCGGCGGCTGGCAGGCGCTCCAGTGGAACTTCGCCGGCCCGTTCGGCGTCAACGCGCCGGCCGCCTGGGACAACCTGGCGCGCGCCGGCCGGCCCGGCGGCGCAGACGTCACCGTGGCGGTCCTCGATACGGGCGTGGCCTACTCCGACCGCGGGCGCTTCACCCGCTCGCCCGACCTGCGCGGCAACCGCTTCGCGCGCGGCTATGACTTCGTCGACGGCGACCGCCGCCCGAACGACCTCAACGGCCACGGGACCCACGTCGCGTCGACGATCGCCGAGAGCGTCGACAACGGCGTCGGCGTGACCGGCCTGGCGTTCGGCGCGAAGGTCATGCCCGTGCGTGTGCTCGACCGCGAGGGCGAGGGCGACAGCGCGTCGATCGCCAAGGGAATCCGCTTCGCCGCCCGGCGCGGCGTCCAGATCATCAACCTCTCGTTCGAGTTCGGCGTCACGATCCGCGCGGGGCAGATCCCCGACATCCTCGATGCGCTGCGCTTCGCCCGCAGCAGGGGCGTACTCGTAGTCGGCGCCTCAGGCAACGCCGCGGCCCTCTCGGTCGCGTACCCGGCGCGTGCGCACGACGTGCTGTCGGTCGGCGCCACGACGGAGCACGGCTGCCTCGCCGACTACTCCAACAACGGGCCGACGCTCGATCTCAGCGCGCCCGGCGGCGGCCCGGACGCGCCGCTCGACGGCGATCCGAACTGCCGTCCGGACGGCCCGGCCGGCGGCGACATCGTGCAGATGACGTTCAAGCAGAGCACGGGAGCGTTCGGGCTGCCGGGCAAGTACACGGGCACCTCGATGGCGGCCCCCCACGTGTCCGGCGCCGCCGCGCTGGTGATCGCCTCAGGCGTGCTCGGGCCCGCGCCGTCGCCCGCCGCGGTAGAGGCGCGGCTGAAGGCGACCGCGCGCGATCTCGGCGTCCCCGGGCCCGACAACCAGTACGGCGCCGGGCTGATCGACGCCGCCGCGGCGACCGCGCCATCCGCCTGATCAGCTCGTGCGGATGATCATCACCGCGCACGGGGCGTGGTGGGAGACCTTGTTCGGCACGGAGCCGAGCAGGAACCGCTTGGCGCCGGTCATGCCCTTGTTGCCGATCACGATCAGCTCGGAGCCCAGCTCCTCGGCCACGTCGAGGATGGCGTCGGCGGGATCGCCCTCGCGCGCGTAGACCTCGGCCGTCACCCCGGCGCCCCGCACCCGCTCGGCGGCAACGGCGAGCGTGGCGTCGACGTCCTCGCGCGGGTTGACCATCCACTGCAGGTCCGGCGGCACCTGCCGCGCCTCCCGGCGCAGCCGCTGGTTGGAGACGGGCTCGTAGGCGGACACGAGCTCGAGCGTCGCCCCGGTCAGCCTGGCCAGCTCGACCGCGGCCTCGACGGCCCTGTGCGCGGTCTCCGAGCCGTCGGTGCCGACCACGATGGAACGGAACACGGCGCGATCATACGAGCTTGACCACGGCGATGAGCGCGCTCGCCAGCACGCAGACGACGATCACCACCTGCATCCAGATCCAGAACGGAGCCACGTCCCCAGGCTAGAAGCCCCGTCAGGCGTGCGCCTCGATCCGCGTGGTGCCCTGCGCGGTGACGGTGGTCACCGGGACGCCGAGCGCGGCCGCCTTGTGCGGCAGGTCGAGCTTGAGCCAGCGCGAGACGCGGGTCGGCAGCGTGGAGATGATCAGCTCGTCGAAGCCGTGCAGGTTCAGCGCGTCCTGGATCGCCGCGAGCGGCTCGGCCACGCCGACCATCGGCTCCACGGACGCGCCGGCGGCTTGCTCGAGCAGCGGCAGCGCCAGCTCGATCGTCGCCTCCGCCTCGGACGTACCCTGATCCTCGGGGTCGACGAGCTGGTGCAGGCCGTGGGCGGAGGACGGCACCAGCAGCGTGAACGCCGTCGGGCCGCGGGCCGCGCGCTCGCGGACCGCCTCGATCAGCGTGGGGGTCGCCGCGGTGCGGTTGGCGACGACGAGGACCCGGGCGGCACTGGCCTGGGAGGACTCCATGGGACTGACTCCCTTCGTCAGATGACGTCATGCCGATTGTCGCAAGTTCTCCCGGCAGCGTCCATCGCGGCGAGCAGCGCGGCCGCCGCTACCGCGCAGTCCCGGCTCGGATAGGCGCGCGTAACAGCAGCGGACCAGCGAGACGGACTACTCGTCGTTGCGCGCGGCCGAGCAGGACCTGGCGAGCAAGAGGGCGTTCACGGACCCCGATGAGGGTCCGGGCTTGGGCGGCGTTCTTGCCGTCGCGGGGGAAGCGCTAGCGCGCGCTGACAGCCGATGGAGGGCGCCCAACATCGCGCTCGCACTCAGACCGTTGGGTCGCGGGGGGCGTGCTGCGCGCGCATGGCGGGACGCTGTCGTGAGGCTCGCGGCGGACAACCGTCATGGCCGCGAACGGTGGTCGGTTGTGCGCGGCTGTGACGTGGCGCTTGGGCCAGAATCACGAGGGAGGCTCGGCTCGGTATCTTGTCGGAGTCGCCCGGAGTTTCTGCCATCGACCCTGAACGATGGCAGAGGTGGCGC
>JBPCNM010000111.1:0-4799 GCA_051001255.1 Solirubrobacteraceae bacterium | reverse complement strand
AAAGACGGCGCCCAGCGACGAAAGGGCGACCACCTTGGATACGCCGGCCTGCTGCGCGCGGCCGAGGAAGGGGCCGGTCATGTCAGTCGGGTCTTCCACGAACGAGGGCGGGATGAGGTAGACAGCGTCGACACCGGCGAGCGCGGGTCCGTGCGTCTCGGGTCGGTTCCAGTCGAACGGCGTACGTCCGTCGCCCGGCTGCCGGCCTGCCGCGCGGACGGTGATGCCTCGTGCGGCGAGTCGGGTGCTCAGGCGGCGACCCGTCGTTCCGGTCGCACCGATGACGAGGATGGTGTCGGTCAACGTTCTCTCCTTGGCGGTTGAGGACTGTCTGCGGTCATGCCAGCGCGCGGGGGACGCGGGGCCGGCGTGGGGGAGGCGGCGAGCGCAGGGTGCGGCCGCGTGTTCGTGGCGCGTAGCGCTATGAGCGCGGCGACAGCGAGAACGACGCTGCATGCGAGCAGCGCACGCTGAAAGCCTGAGGTCAGCGCCTGAGCTTCTGACGCGCTGTTGGCGAGTAGGTCTTCGGTGCGAGAGGTGGCGATCGCCGTGAAGATCGCGATCCCGAGCGTGGCGCCGAGCTGCTGGGAGGTATTGATCAACGCGGCGGCAAGACCGGCCTCGGCGGAGGGGACGCCCGCGTTGGCGGCTGTGGTCACGCCGACGAAGACGGCGCCAAGGCCAAGCGCCATCACCGTCAGACCGGGCAGGAGGTCGGTGACGTACGAGCCGCCTACCGGGACTCGGGACAGGTGAAACACGGCGCCCGCGGCGATCACCGCCCCCGCGACGATGATCGGTCGCGTGCCGGTGCGGGCGATGAGCTGAGAGCTGGCGCCCGCGGCGACCACGATCCCGATGGTGGTCGGGATGTAGGCGGCGCCTGCCTCGATCTGGGAGTAGCCGAGGACGTTCTGCATGTACAGCGTGACGAAGAAGAACATCGCCAGAAAGCCCGCAGTGGCGATGACCTGCGTCGCGTTCGCCGCGGCGAGGCCCTTGATGCGGAAGATCGAGAACGGCACCAAAGGAACCCTGTGGCGCAGCTCATTGACGACGAAGGCCGCGAGAATCGCGAGCGCGGCTGAGAGGCCGGCGAGCGTGCGTGCTGCGTCCCAGCCTGACTCGGGGGCCTCCACGAGCGTGTAGACCAGCAGCAGCATCCCGCCCGTCGCAAGGACCGCTCCTCGGACGTCGAAGTCCCTGAAGTGCGCGGTCCGACGATCGTTCGCGACCAGACGAAACGTCGCGCGAAGGACGATCAGGCAGACAGGGAGGTTCACGAGGAACACCCATCGCCGGCCCGGGCCTTCGGAGAGCACGCCGCCGAGCAGCACGCCCGCGGCCGACCCGAGGCCGGCCATCGCTCCCCAGGCTCCAAGCGCCTTGTGGCGGTCGCCGGCGTCACTGAACGTGGTCGTCAGGATCGACAGGGCCGCCGGAAGCATCATCGCGGCACTCACGCCCTGCGTGAGCCGGGACGCGACGAGCATGCCCTCGCTTGGCCGCGAGCCCGGCGGTCAACGAGGAAAACGCAAACAGCGACGTCCCCGTCACGAGCATGCGCCGTCGGCCGACCAGGTCGGCCGCTCGCCCGCCGAGGAGCATGAACCCGCCGTAGGTGAGCAGGTAGCCGCTTACCACCCATTGCAACGTCTGAAGCGTGAAGCCAGGTCGTTTCGGATCGACGGGAGGGCGACGTTGACGATCGACGCGTCCGCGAAGTCGAGGAACGCCACGGCGCACAGCAGGGCAAGCGTCGACTTGCCGCGCCGCGACGCGAGCCCTGATGGTCTGGAGGCGAGTGTTGCCATGCGGAGAGCTCCTGTTGTCAGTGAGCACACTAACTTAGCGGCTCGAGACACGAGATACCATCTCGAGTGAGATGACTGACCCAGGCGCAGAGCCGCGACCGGGGAAACGAGAGCGGCTCGTCGCCAGCGCTGCGGAGCTCATCCACCGACAAGGGGTGCAGCGGACGACGCTCTCCGAGATTGCGCAAGCAGCGGATGTGCCCCCCGGCAACGTCTACTACTACTTCAAGACCAGGGAGGAGCTCCTGCGAGCCGTGATCGACTCGTGGGCCGAGCGCTTCGGCGGCCTGGTTGAGTCGTTCGAGGAGCAGCCGAACCCGCGGGTGCGTCTGAAGGCGCTGGCGCGATTCTGGGCTGAGGACGAGGAGCTCGTGGCCGCGAGCGGCTGCCCGGTCGGGTCGCTGTGCTCGGAGCTCAACAAACAGGAAGCCGGACTGAGCCGGGAGGCGGCGGAGTTGTTCAAGCTCCTCCTCGCCTGGGCGCAGGATCAGTTCCGGCAGCTGGGCTGCCGGGGCGCACGCGAGCACGCGTTCACCCTGCTCGCGGGGCTGCAAGGCGCTGCGCTGCTGGCGGACACCTTCGACGATCCCGCGCTCATGACGCGTCAGGTGCGCCGGCTCGAGCGTTGGATCGACTCGCTCGCGTGACCTCGCTCGTGGCTGACGCGGATGACTTCCGTCGAAACTCAAACGAGCGTGCCGGGAGCGGAGAGAAGGCGGTACTCGAGCAAGCCCGCGCGGGGCGCGGACGGCCGCCTCGTGGTATGGCGTCGAGCGTGCGAGTGTCCCGTAAGCCGAACGGCGGATTCTGGCGGCCGCGGGCGGAACGACCATCTCGCGACAGAGCGGCGCCGTCGTGTCCCGCGACACCCGTCCGGTGATCTGCCCGGGCAGGCCCTGAGGGTCGCGTATCGGTCATCACCGTCGCCGAGCTGCGAATCGGGGTTCTGGTCGCCGACGACCCACCCATTCGCGCGCAGCGACTCAGGACCCTCAGCGAGGTCGAATCGCTCGAGCCGCTGCCGGTCGACGAGGCCGCGGCGCGTGCCTTCGCCGAGATCGCGGCCGACAGTCGCCGGCGCGGGAAGCGACCGAAGATCCTGGACGCGCTTGTCGCCGCCACCGCCCTATCCCGCGCCATGCCCGTCTACACGCGAGACGCCGACTTCGAGGACAGGGCTGGCGTCCAAGTCGTCCGAGTCTGAGCGAACCGGGGCGCTCGCAAAGCCGCCGCATGCCTACCCCCATGCGCGCTCGTCGCGTGGGGCACGCGGTCCGGGCGCTCAGCTGAAGCGCGGCATCACGTCGCGCGCCAGGACCTCGAAGAACTCCGACTGGCGTGGGCCGATCTGCTGGACGTAGAGCTCGTCGTAGCCCGCGTCGGCGAACTCCTGGAAGGCGGCGACGATCTTGTCGACGTCGGGGCCGCACGGCACGGATTCGGCGATCATCTCCTCCGTCACGAGCTGGGTCGCCTGCTCGAAGTGCGCGGGCGTCGGCAGCACCTGGGGGAGCTCGCCCGGCAGCCCTTCGTTGGGCCACAGCCGGTGCACGGTCTTGACGCACTCGTCCGCATCCGGCCCCCAGCAGACCTTGGTCCCGCCCTGGACCAGCTTGTCGCCGCCGCCCGCGGACCGGAACCGCTGCACCAGCTCGGCCTCCGGCATGACCGCGCAGTAGCCGTCGCCGATCCGGCCGGCCAGCTCGACCGCCTGGGGGCCGAAGCCGGAGACCAGGATGTCCGGCGGGCGCTGGGGCAGCGTGTAGATGCGGGCGTTCTGAACCGTGTAGTGCGTCCCGCGGTGACTGTACTGGCCGCCCTCCCACAGGCCGCGGATCACCGCGATCGCCTCCTCGAGCATCTCCAGGCGCACCCCGGCCTCCGGCCAGGCGTAGCCAAGGATGTGCTCGTTGAGCGCCTCGCCCGAACCGACGCCGAGCGAGAACCGTCCCTCGAGCAGCACCGCCGAGGTGGCGGCCGCCTGGGCGATGACGGCTGGGTGGATGCGGACGGTCGGGCAGGTCACGCCGGTGGTCACGTGCATGCCCGGCGTCGCCGCCGCGAGCGCGCCGATCACCGACCAGACGAACGGGCTCTGGCCCTGCTCGTCGATCCACGGGTGGTAGTGGTCGGAGATCCACAGGCGGTCGAGACCGGCGCGCTGGGCCATCCGCGCCTGTTCGACGAGCTGGCGAGGGCCGAACTCCTCGCTGGACAGGAAGTAGCCGATTCGCATGTGCCGCGCATACCCCGTCGATGCCGTCGCCACCCGGTCACTTCCGGCGCCGCCGGCTTCCCAGCGCGGCGCCGGCGGCGAGCGCCCCGGCGGCGCCCAGCGCCCGGCGGTGGCGGTTGAGCCAGTGCTGCGGGCTGCGGGCGTGCGCCTCGCCGTCGAAGATGCCATGGGCGCCGGGATCGCCCGGCGGCGGCGAGAACAGGTTGTCGGGCCGCGCCTCGGGGTCGATCGGCTTGTCGGGGACCTGCTGGGCGTCGATGTTCGAGCGGGCCAGGTAGCGGTCGGCCAGCCGCGGCGCCAGCCGGTTGCCGAGGATCGTGTAGACCGTCGGGAAGCCGACCCAGATCTCGCGCCGCGGCCGCTCCGCCGCGTCGGCGATCGCGCGCGCGGCGACCTCCGGCTGGAAGATCGGCGGCACCGGCTGGGGATGGTGGGGCAGGCGTGTGCGCACCCAGCCGAACTGCGGCGTGTTGAGCCCCGGCAGCTGCACGATCGCGACCTGGATGTGCTTGCCGTCGTGCAGCAGCTCGGCGCGCAGCGCGTCGTAGAAGCCCATCAGCGCGTGCTTGGCGCCGCAGTACGTCGCTTGCAGCGGGATGCCGCGGCGCGTGAGCGCCGAGCCGACCTGCACGATCGTGCCGCGGTCGCGCGGGAGCATCCGGCGCAGCGCTGCCTGGGTGCCGTGGACGCTGCCGAGGTAGGTGACCGCGGTCACGCGCAGGAACTCCTCCGGCTCGGTCTCCGTCACC
>JBPCNM010000110.1:0-3696 GCA_051001255.1 Solirubrobacteraceae bacterium | reverse complement strand
CGCTATCTTTCCTGAAGCAATGGCGCAACGGCTCGCAAACCGCCCGTGCGGCGGCCGCTACGGCGACATCGTCCAGGCGATCGGCAACACCCCGCTGGTCGAGCTCAAGCGGCTCTCGCCCAAGCCGGGCGTCCGCATCTGGGCCAAGCTCGAGTCCCACAACCCGACGGGCTCGGTCAAGGACCGCGTCGCTCGCGCGATGATCGAGGACGCCGAGGAGAAGGGCGCGATCGGGCCCGGCCAGACGATCCTCGAGCCGACGTCGGGCAACACCGGCATCTCGCTGGCGATGATCTGCTCGCGCAAGGGCTACCCGCTCAAGGTGGTGATGCCCGACAACGTCACGCCCGAGCGCACGCAGCTGCTGCGGATGTACGGGGCCGAGATCGCCTACTCGCCGGGCGGCGAGGGCTCCAACGGCGCCGTCGCGATGGCGCTGGAGATGGCGGCGACCGACGCGTCGTACTACATGCCCTACCAGTACGGCAACCAGGCCAACCCGGACGCGCACTACCACGGCACGGCGCCGGAGATCATCGAGGAGCTCGACGACGTGGCCGCGTTCGTGGCCGGCCTCGGCACCGGCGGGACCCTCATGGGCAACGGCCGGCGCCTGCGCGAGGAGTACGGCGACGCGGTCAAGATCGTCGCGGCGGAGCCGATGCAGGGCGAGCCCGTCCAGGGCCTGCGCTCGCTCGCGGACGGCTTCATCCCGCCGATCATCGACATCTCCCTGCTGGACCGGAAGATCTTCGTCACCAACCACGACGCGATCGTCTGGACGCGGCGGCTGCTCGACGAGGAGGGCATCTTCGCGGGCGTCTCCTCGGGTGCGATCGCCTCGATCGCCGTCCGGATCGCCAACGAGCTCGACGAGGGCAATGTGGTCTTCGTCGTCTGCGACGACGGCTGGAAGTACCTCTCCTCGGGCATCTACACGCGCCCGGTCGAGGAGATCGAGAACCTGGACTCCACCGTCTGGTGGTAAGCGGCCGCCGGTGCTCGGCGTCCGGTGCGGTGTACGAGGTCGTCGGTAGGGCAGCCTCCCGCCTGCGCGCCGGCCGTTGCAGCCGGCGCCGGTTCCTCGGCGCGGCCGGGGCGCTGGTCGGAGGCGCGCTGCTGGCGGCCTGCGGGCGCGACGAGGCCGCCAAGGCGCCGGAGTCCGACGCCGCCGTGCTCGACCGGCTGCTGCGCCACGAGCGGGCGACGGTGGCCGCCATGGCCGGCGCGCCGGCGGCGCTGCGCGACCAGGACCGCCGCCATGCCGCCCGGCTCGCGCGTGAGCTCGTCGCGCTCGGCGGGCGGCCCGTCCCGCCTGGCGCCCCGGGTGATCCGGCGAGCGTGCCCGCGCGCAAGCAACAGGGAGTGTTCACCTACGTCGTCGCCCTGCCCCGCCTTGCCGATCCCGAGCTGCGCGTGCTGGTCATGCAGATCGCGGCGTCGGAGGCCGCGCACCTGGCCGCGCTGCGCCTGGCGGCGGGCGAGGAGCCCGTGCCGGACGCGTTCGCCGGCTTCACCGAGACCGGCACGCCGTGAGCGCCATGGCCGGCCGCGTGGCCGAGCAGTTCGGCGCCGCCCGCACCGACGCCGCGCTGCTGCAGGTCGCACTGCGCGTCGAGCAGGTGGCTGCCCTGGCCTACGCCGCGGCGGCGGACGGCCCGCTGGAGGGCGAGGAGCGCACGCATGCGTTGCGCTTCGCCGAGCACGAGCGGCGCCACGCCGCCGCGTTCGAGACGATGCTCTTCGCGCTGACCGTCCCGGTCCGCGAGCGCGCCTCCGAGGAGCACCTCGACGCGCTGCTCCCCGGCCTGCGCGGCGCGGAGCGGCGCGAGGCGCTGCAGGCGCTCGCCGAGCTGGAGGGCGCTGCGATCATGGGCCATCTGCTGATGGGCCGCCGGCTCGTCGCGCTCGACGCGCTGCGCACGGTGGCGACGGTGATGGCGGGCGGCGCCCAGCATCTCGTCGTGCTCCGGGACGCGCTCGGCCAGACCCCGCTCACCCAGACTTTCGAAACCGGCCATTGAGCCGATACCCTGACCTGGAACCCATCGAAGGGACGCGCAGAGAATGCCATTCAACGTCGGTCCGCTCGAGCTCGTCATCGTGCTCGTCATCGCCCTCGTCATCCTGGGCCCGAAGCGACTGCCCGAGGTCGGCAAGTCCATCGGCCACGGCATGCGCGAGTTCAAGGACGCCATCAGCGGCAGCTCCAAGGACGACGACGAGGACGAGATCAGCTCGCTCAAGGCCTCCGAGCACACCCGCTCCTAGCTCCCCGGGGCGCGCCTGGGCCCCTGCTAGCGTCCGCGGCCCGATGCGGATCGCGCGCTCTATGCTCGACCAGATCGTCGCGCAGGCGCGCGACGAGGCCCCCGACGAGTGCTGCGGAATTGTGGGGACGCGCGACGGTCGCGCGCTGCAGCTGTTCAAGATGAGGAACGCGGCGGCCAGCCCACTTCGCTACGAGATCGACGCGAAGGACCTCTTTCGCGTTCATGAAGCGCTCGACGCCGCCGGTCTCGAGGTCGGCGTCATCTATCACTCGCACACACGCACGCCGCCCGAGCCGTCGCTGACCGACATCAACCTCGCGCAGTATCCGGATGCGCTCTACCTGATAGTGGGTGTCGCCGGGGAGGCGGACGATCTCCGCGCCTGGCGCATCGTGAACCGGCAGGTCTCCGAGGCGCCGCTCGAGGTCGAGGACGGCTGAGGTGCCGCCGCTGCTCGTGTGCCCGGCGTGCGGCACCGGCGGCGCGCCGAGCGAGCGCTTCTGCCCGCGCTGCGGCTCTCCCTTCGTCCACGCCCCGGGCATGTCCGGCCCGCCCTCGCCGCGCGAGGGCGAGGCGACGGCGCGCGCCCGCAAGGTGCACCCGCCCTACGCGGAGGGCGAGCCCGTGCGCGTGGCCACCGCGCAGAACCAGCCGGAGGCCGAGATGGTGCAGGGCCTGCTCCTGAACGCGGGCGTCCCCTCGCTCGTGCGCCGCTCGGGCGGGTTCGACGTGCCGGACTTCCTCGCGGCCGGCCCGCGCGACATCCTCGTCCCGCGCGGCGGGGAGGCCGCCGCGCGCGACGTGCTGGGCACCCAGCCGGCGCCGGCCACGCCGGTCGAGCGCAGCCCGGCGCGCCCGTGGGTGCGGGCGCTCGCCGTGGCGCTGGCGGTCCTTGTGATCGCGCTGGTCGCGGCCGGGGTGGTCTCCGCGATCCTCGGCTGAGCGCCCTCGAACTGCGGCTCCGAGGAGGGCGGGTCCGAACGGTCGCGGTCCACGTGTATGCACATGAGCGTCCATATGACGCTTATGTGCAGACGCGACGCGGCCGGTGGCCCGCACCGGCCCGGCCCGGTCGGCGTCCTGCCCGGCGGCGACGGAGCCGATGACGCTCGCCAGCATGAACGCTGCAAACGCCCAGCCGTAGCGCTCGAGCCCGTCGAGGTCGCGCGCGACCGCCGGCATGACGGTCCCGACCCCCAGCGCCTGGAAGGCGACGACCGTGATGCTCATGAGCACACCGACGCTCATTGCGCGGTAGCGCGGTGCGAAGACCGACTCGGTCACGCCGGGCAGTATGGGCCGCGGGCCGCCCGGGCGCCGCGCTCGGCCGGACCCGCGCGTCAGCGCCGCGCGCCCGGACCGCCTTCGCCGAGCCGCGCCAGGTGCGAGCGCCAGGCCGCCTCGGTGTGGCGCACCCCACGGC
>JBPCNM010000109.1:0-5109 GCA_051001255.1 Solirubrobacteraceae bacterium | reverse complement strand
CGTGAGGGTCACCCGCTCGCCGGCAGCCGCCGGCGCAGGGCCGGCGCCCACGAGCGCGCCGACGGCGACGAGGGAGGCGACGCCTCGCCGCCGCGCGGTCATCCGGCCGGATTCGCGGGCAGCGCGTGCCCGCCGCGCCGTACCGCGTCACCCGACGTGCGCGCAGCCATCACCCGGCAGACAGTAGCCCGTCGACGTCGCTCAGCGCCCGAAGGTGCTGACGAACCGGCGGGCCTGCTCCGGCAGGTCGCCGATCAGCTCGCGGACCTCCGCGAGCCCTGCCCGCAGCTCCGCGTCGCCGACCTCGACGGGCATCATCGAGTCCTGGAGCACGGAGAGGGTGTTGTCCGCCTCGCCGACCGCCTCGACCGCGTTCTCGAGGAAGCCCTTCACGCCGCGCGACGGCGCTCCCGCCGAGGCCGGCTCGAACGCCTGGCCCGGCAGGTCGTGGCGCTCGGCGAACCCGGCGTGGGTCCGCTTCGCCCGGCCGTATGCCACCTGGACCGGGCGAAAGAGGGCGTCCTCGAGCCGGTCGGCGCTGTTGTCGTCGAGCTGCTCGTAGGCCGCGCCGAGCGCGGCGAGCGCCAGCCCGAGCTCGTCGATCGCCTCGGCGACCGTCTCGAGCAGATCCTGCCGCGCCTCGCGCATGACGTACGCCATACCGACAGCGTAGCCCGGCTGAACCGCCCGGCGACCGGTAGGAGCGCCCACGTCGTCAGGCGTTGGCCCCGCCATCCACGGCGATCTCGGCGCCCGTGACCCAGCGCCCGCCCGGACCCGCCAGGTGCGCGACGGTCGCCGCCACGTCGGCCGCGCAGCCGAAGTGGCCGAGCGCCGTCCCGGCGGCCTGCGCCGCCGCGCCGTCGGCGTTCGCGGGGTTCATGTCGGTGTCCGTGGGCCCGGGATGCACGACGTTGGCGGTGATGCCGCGCGGTCCGAGGTCGCGCGCCAACCCGCGCGTGAGCCCGCCCAGCGCCGCCTTGCTCATCGCGTAGAGCGTGGTGCCGGGATCGGGCACGCGGCCGGCCAGGCTCGAGCCGATCGAGATCACGCGGCCGCCGTCCCGCATGTGGCGCGACGCGGCCTGCGCGGCGACGAACACGCCGCGCACGTGCAGCGCCAGCGTGCGGTCGAGCTCCTCGAGCGTGACCTCCTCCAGCGGGCCGTAGGGGAAGATGCCCGCGCTGGCGACGAGGATGTCGAGCCGGCCGAGCTCCGCGGCCGTCCGCTCTACGGCCGCGACCACCGCCGCCGCGTCGGTGCCGTCCGCGCGCACCGCGAGGCCGCGCCGGGCGCCTTGCGCCACGCGCTCGGCGTCCGCGCCGCGCTCGCGGTAGGTGACCGCGATGTCGGCGCCTCCCGCCGCCAAGCGCTCCGCCACCGCTGCGCCGATGCCGCGGCTGCCGCCCGTCACGAGCGCGACCTTGCCGTTCAGTTCCATGTCGAGCCTTTCTGTAGGGATCAATACAGAAACATGAACCGTACACACTGAGGTATGGCCGTGCGCGGACGCCCCCGCTCCTTCGATCGTGACGCCGCCCTGCACCGGGCGCTGGAGCTCTTCTGGGAGCAGGGCTACGAGGGCACCTCGATCGCCGACCTGACCACCGCGATGGACATCGCCGCCCCGAGCCTCTACGCCGCGTTCGGCAGCAAGGAGGCGCTGTTCGGCGAGGCGGTCGCCCGCTACGGCGAGCACTCTCCGACCGACCGCGCGCTGGAGCGCGCGCCGACCGCCCGCGCCGCGGTCGCGGCGATGCTCCACGACAACGCCGACGACTACGCGGATCCGGCGACGCCGCGCGGCTGCATGATCGTGCTCGGCGCGCCCGTCGGGACACCCGCGCACTCCGGGATCCGCGAGCGACTGGCCGCGGAGCGCCGGGCATCGGTGGAGCGGCTCCGCGTGCGGCTCGACCGCGGCGTCACCGACGGCGACCTACCCGCCGGCGCCGACACGACCACGCTGGCCGGCTTCTACTCGACCGTGCTCGACGGCATGTCGATCAAGGCGCGCGACGGCGCCACGGGGGCGGAGCTGCACGCGATCGCCGACGCCGCGATGGCCGCATGGCAAGCGCTGGCGGGACTCAAGTAGGGCCAGGGCCGGGCCGATGTAGACCCCGATGCCCTTCGATCTCGACCATGCCCTCCGCTACCTGATCGCGGCCGAGGGCTCCGACCTCCACCTCAAGGTCCCCGCCTACCCGCTCGTGCGCGTGCACGGCAAGCTCGAGCCGGTCATGGAGTCCGAGCGCCTCGCGCCGCAGGACACCGAGCGCGTCCTGCACGAGATGCTCAACGACCCGAACAAGCTCGCCGAGTTCGAGGCCGAGAACGAGGTCGACTTCTCCTACGCGCTGGAGGGCCTCGCCCGCTTCCGCGTGAACGCCTTCCGGCAGAAGGGCTTCGTCTCGCTCGTCCTGCGCGCCATCCCGGTCAACATCAAGTCGATCGAGGACCTGTCGCTGCCGCCGGTGATCGTCAAGCTGGCCGAGGAGGAGCGCGGCATCATCCTGCTCACCGGCACCACCGGCTCGGGCAAGTCGACCACGCTCGCGGCGATGATCGACCACATGAACCGGACGATGCACAAGCACATCGTCACGATCGAGGACCCGATCGAGTTCCTGCACCCGGATCGCAACTCGATCGTCAACCAGCGCGAGGTCGGTCAGGACACGGCGTCGTTCAAACGCGCCTTGCGCCGCGTCCTGCGCCAGGATCCCGACGTCATCCTCGTCGGCGAGATGCGCGACGAGGAGACGGTGCAGACGGCGCTGAGCGCCGCGGAGACCGGCCACCTGGTGCTCTCCACGCTGCACACCGTCGACGCGTCGGAGTCGATCAACCGCATCATCGACTTCTTCGAGCCGCACCAGCAGTCCCAGGCCCGCGCGATGATCGCCGGCACGCTGAAGGGAATCGTCTCCCAGCGCCTCGTACGCACCGCGGACGGCAACGGCCGCGTGGCCACCGCCGAGATCCTGGTCATGACGGGCCGCGTGCACGACATGATCATGGATCCGAAGCTGACGGGCCAGCTCCCCGAGGTGATCGCCGAGGGCGGCTACTACGGGATGCAGACGTTCGACCAGCACCTGCTCCAGCACCTCGAGGCCGGCCGCATCACGATGGAGGAGGCCATGCACGTCGCGACGTCGCCGCACGACTTCAAGCTGATGGTCTCCGCGGGCGGCAAGCGCAAGGGCGAAGGCCAGGCCCAGGGCCCGGGCGCCGCCCGGACGAGGGCGGTCGCCGACACGCCCGAGGGCATGCCGGGCATCGCCACCGTGGCGCCGCCGGCGCCGATCACGTCGGCGGCGCAGCAGGCACCCACGCTCGCCGAGCCGGCGTACCCCTCCGCGCCGTCCGCGCCGCCCCCGGGGTTCTAGGCCGGCGGGGCTTGACTCGCCCGTCCGCTCCAGCGAAGGTTCACCGCTCGGAGAATCTCCCCCCGAAAGGATCCTTCCCCAAGTGCAGACGACGCTGGCGCAGTTCAACGAGACGCAGTCCCAGGACGCGTTCGCCCTGCAGAACTCGAAGCTCCTGAAGGTGCGCCTCGGCGCCTCGGGCGAGATCCAGGCCAAGGCCGGGTCCATGGTCGCCTACCAGGGCGAGGTGAGCTTCGAGCACGCCGGCTCGGGCGGTCTCGGGCGGATGATGAAGAAGGCGGTGACCGGCGAGGGCACGACCCTCATGAAGATGGCCGGCAGCGGCGAGGTCTTCCTCGCCGACCAGGCGCAGGACGTCCACCTGATCTACCTCGAGAACGACTTCATCACGGTCAACGGCCCGAACCTGCTCGCGTTCGACGCCGACATCGACTGGGACGTCAAGCGCATCTCGGGCGGGGCGTCCGCCGCCATGGCCGGCGGCCTATTCAACCTCGAGCTGCGCGGCACCGGCTGGGTCGCGGTCCTGTCCGACGGGCCGCCCGTGCTGCTCAACGTCGCGCAGGCGCCCACGTTCGCGGACGCGCAGGCGGCCATCACCTGGTCGTCGGGGGTATCCACGTCGATCAAGACCGACTTCAAGATGAAGAACCTGATCGGCCGCGGCTCGGGCGAGACCATCCAGATGGCGTTCGGCGGCCAGGGATGGGTGCTCGTGCAGCCGTCCGAGGGCCAGGTGGCCGGCGCCGCGACGAGCGGCAGCAGCAGCGGTGGCCTGGGGAACCTGCTCGGAAACTGAGGCGAAGCCCTACACGTGGATGACGTCGCCGTCGTCGGCGGCGCCGTCCACGACCGTCTCGCAGCCGGGGCACCACCAGCGCGCCTCGAGCGGGGTGCCGCACGCGTCGTGGCGCAGCGGCTCAGCGTCGCCCGCCGTGCGGGCGCCCCAGTCGGCCAGCAGGCGCAGCGCGCCGGCCAGCTCGCGTCCGCTCTCGGTCAGCTCGTACACGAAGCGCGGCGGGCGTTCCGAATAGGGACGCGACACGACGAGCGCCTGCTCGCCCAGCAGTTTCAACCGGCCACTCAGCACGTTCGGCGCGATCCCGTCGAGGTCGTCCTGGAGCTCGTTAAAGCGCTTCTCGCCCTCGAGCAGGGCGGCGACGAGCAGCAGCGTCCAGCGGTCGCCGACGCGGGCGAGCGCGTCGGCCAGCGGGGAGGGCGGCGCGTGGACGTGGCGGCGGCGACCCATGACCTTCGGAGGCTACCGCCGTGGTCTGATACCGTTGCGACTTGCAAGTAGCAAGTGACTGTGAATGACCTCCTTCCTCGACCAGTTGCAGGCCGCCGTGACCGCCGCCACCGAGCGGGTCGGTCCGGCCGTGATCGGGCTCGGGCGCGGCTGGGGCCGTGGCTCGGGCGTCGTGGTGGCCGACGGCCGCGTGCTGACCAGCGCCCACGTGCTGCGCGGCGAGGAGGTCGCGGTCAAGCGCGCGGACGGCGAATTCGTGCTCGGGCGCGTCGCCGGCCGCGACGACGACCTCGACGTCGCGGTGATCGAGGCCGACACCGGCGGCGCGCCGGCCATCGCCTGGGACCCGGCCGTCGTCGACGGCCTGCGGGCGGGTCAGGCCGTGTTCGCGCTCGCCGATCCCGGCGGCCGCGGCCTGCGCACGACGTTCGGCCTCGTGACCGCGACCGGCCGCTCGTTCCGCGG
>JBPCNM010000108.1:0-16064 GCA_051001255.1 Solirubrobacteraceae bacterium | reverse complement strand
CCGCTCGTCGCGGCCAGCGCGGGCGCGAGGTCGCCGCAAGCGACCACGTCGAGGCGATCGAACCCGAGCCAGCCCGCCATCGACTCAAGCTCGGCGCGCAGCTCGACCGCAGTCTGCGCGGGCGCGTCGGGCTCGGCGTGCGCGGCCTGCACGCGCAGCGCGCCGCCTTGGCGGTCGGCCTTGAGGTCGACGCGCGCGACCAGCCGGTCGCCGAGCAGGAACGGCAGCACGTAGTACCCGTGCACCCGCTTGGGCGCGGGAACGTAGATCTCGATCCGGTAGCGGAATCCGAACAGCCGCTCGGCGCGCGAGCGCTCCCACACCAGCGAGTCGAACGGCCCCACCAGCGCCCGGGCGTGCACGCGCCGCGGCAGCCGCGCGGCGGGAGCGAGGTAGGCGGGCGCGCTCCACCCCTGCACCTGCACCGGCCACAGGTCGCCCGCCTCGACCAGCTCGGCCACGCGCGCCCGCGCCTCGGACGCGTCGAGCCGGAAGTAGTCGCGCAGGTCGCGCTCGGACGCCACCCCGAGCGAGCGGGCCGCCACACGGAGCAGCGTGCGCTGGGCGTGGTCGATCGCCGGCGTCGGCGCCGCGATCACCTCGGCCGGCAGCACGCGCTCGGGAAGGTCGTACAGGCGCTCGAAGCCGCGCCGGCGCGCCGACGTGATCTGCCCGCTCCAGAACAGCCACTCGAACGCGCGCTTGACGTCGCTCCAGTCCCACCACGGCCCGGTCCGCTTGGGCCGCTCCTCCTCGAGCACCTCGCTCGCGGCGACCGGGCCGCGCGACCGTACCTCTTCGAGCACCTGCGCGACCAGCTCGGGGCGCTCGTGCCGAATCCGCCGCATCCCGCCCCAGGCGTCGTCGATCGCCCGGTCCATGCGCCAGCGCAGCGCGGGCTGCAGACCGACCGGCAGCAGCGACGCCTCGTGGCCCCAGTACTCGAACAGCCGCCGCGGCGCGTAGTGCGCCGTGCGGTCCAGCAGCGCCGTGTCGTAGGGTCCGACGCGGCTGAACAGCGGCAGGTAGTGCGCCCGCTGGAGCACGTTGACCGAGTCGATCTGGACCAGCCCGACGCGGTCGATCAGCCGCCGCACCGCCCAGCCGGTCGGCGCTCCCGCCGGCCGCGGGTCGGCGAACCCCTGGGCGGCGAGCGCGATCCGGCGGGCCTGCGCGGCGGAGAGGCGCTCGACGGGACGGCGGGCGGCGGGCACGATCGGGCATCGTGTCAGGCGCCTGCGGGTAACAGTCGCGTGACGGGGAGCGACCGAGGGAGTTCGAGAGCGTTCATCCAGGTCATCCAGGCCATCACCGGCCCGGTGATCTTCGTCACGGTCGTCATCGGCATCGCGTCGATCGGCAGCCTGGCCCGGGCCGGCGGCCTGGCAGTCAAGGCGCTCGCCTACTTCTTCGCCATGACGGTCACCGCGTTGGCGCTCGGCCTGATCGTCGCCAACGTCGTCGCGCCGGGCAGCGGCTTCGAGGGCGAGCCCGACGACGCGGCGCGCGCCAGCGCCGAGGAGGAGATCGGCGAGGCCGGCGAGCAGGGCCTCGTCCCGTTCATCACCGACGACCTGCTGCCCGGCTCCTACGTGCAGCCGTTCGTCGAGAACGAGATCCTGCGCATCCTGCTGCTCGGCATCCTCACCGCCGCGGCGATTTCGTTCCTGGCCGACGAGGAGCGCAAGAAGGTCGTCGGTGTCTTCGAGGTGCTCGGGCGGATCATCTTCGGAGTCAATCCGCATCGTGATGTGGATCGCGCCGCTCGGCGCGTTCGGCGGCATGGCCTACACGGTCGCGGTCTTCGGCTCGGCCTCGCTGAGCAGCCTCGGCCTGTTGATGGTCACCTTCTGGGGTACCTGCGCGATCTTCGTGTTCGGCATCCTCGGCCTGATCGCACGGCTCAGCGGCTTCAACATCATCCGCTTCATCCGCATGATCCGCGACGAGCTGCTGATCATCGTCGGCACCTCGTCCTCGGAGACGGTGCTCCCGCGCCTGCTCGCCAAGCTCGAGGTCGCGGGGGCATCGCGCCAGACCGTCGGCATGGTGATCCCGACCGGCTACTCGTTCAACCTCGACGGCACCTGCATCTACCTCACGCTGGGCGCGCTGTTCATCGTCCAGGCGACCGGGCAGGACATGGCGATCGGCGAGCAGATCGCGCTCGCGGCGCTGATGATCCTGACTCCAAGGGCGCCGCGGGCATCACGGGCGCCGGGCTGGTGACGCTGGTCGCCTCGCTGCAGGCGTTCCGCGGCACGTTCTTCACCGCGGAGTCGATCGCGGTCGGCATCGCGCTCGTGGTCGGGATCGACCGGATCATGAGCGAGGGCCGCGCGCTGACCAACCGCATCGGCAACGGCGTCGCCACGATGGTGATCGCCAAGTGGGTGGGCGAGCGCGACGACGAGCGCTTCCAGGCCGCCCTGCGCGATCCGCGGTCCGTCGAGGAGGCCACGGAGCGCGCGCTTGCGCGGTGAGGACATCGACGCGGACGGGCGCGCCGGCGGTCGCTTCGAGCGCAAGCGCGAGCGGCCGGGCGAGCTGGTGGTGCCGCGGTCCTAGGCACGCCCGCTGTCGGCAACCGCCCACGGCGCTCGCTCAGCGCGGGATTCGTCCAGACGTGGGCACCGCTACGGCGCACAGGCGCGGGCACGGCGCGACGTACCGGCTCCAGGCGGCCGTTACCCTCGTGCGGACACGTACGAGGAGATCGACCCATGGCCGTCACGACGCCCATCACGCTGGATCGCCGGCGGATCCAAGAGCTCATCGAACGCGAGGAGCGCGCGCTCAACGACCGGACCTCCGGCTCCGGTGAGCTGTTCCGCCGCGCCAACCAGGTGCTCAGCGCCGGCGTGGCGTCGTCCTACCAGCTGCGCGAGCCGTGGCCGATCTACCTCGAGCGCGGCGTCGGCCCGAAGGTCTGGGACGTCGACGGCAACGAGATGTGGGACTTCCACAACGGCTTCGGCGCGATGGTCCAGGGGCACGCCCACCCGGCGATCGGCAAGGCGCTGACGGACCGCTACGCGCACGGCACCCACTTCGCCGCCCCGACCGAGGACGCAGTCATCGTCGGCGAGGAGCTCGCCCGACGCTGGGGCCTGCCGAAGTGGCGCTACACGAACTCGGGCTCGGAGTCGACGATGGACGCGATCCGCATCGCGCGCGCCCACACCGGGCGCGACACGGTGATGAAGATCTTCGGCTCCTACCACGGCCACCACGACGCCGTGATGGTCTCGATCGGCGTCGAGTACGACAAGATCGGCGATCCCGAGAACCTCGCCTCGCTGGCCTACGGCGAGGGCATCCCGCAGGCGGTCGTCGACCTCACCGTCGCGGTGCCGTTCAACGACGCGGGCGCGATGGAGCGCCGCATCGCCAGGCTCGACGCCGAGGGCCGCAAGCCCGCCTGCGTGATCATGGAGGCGGCGATGATGAACCTCGGGATCGTGCTGCCCGAGCCGGGCTACCTCGAGGCCGTGCGCGAGATCACCCAGCGTCAAGGGATCGTCCTCATCTTCGACGAGGTCAAGACCGGCCTCACGATCGCCGCGGGCGGCGCGACCGAGAAGTGGGGCGTGAAGCCCGACATGGTGACGCTCGCCAAGGCGCTCGGCGGCGGCGTGCCGACCGGCGCGATCGGCGGCTCCGAGGAGGTCTTCGAGGTCGTCGAGGACGGCAGGGTCTTCCAGGTCGGCACCTACAACGGCAACCCGCTCGGCATGGCCGCCGTGCGCGCGAACCTGCTCGAGGTCATGACGCCCGAGGCCTACGAGCAGCTCGACCACCTCAACGATCGCATCCTCGCCGGCTGCCAGGACGTGCTGGAGTCCTACGACCTCCCCGGCTACGCAATCGGCATCGCGGGCAAGGGCTGCGTGACGTTCTCGACCAGCAAGGTCGTCGACTACGCGTCGTTCAAGGCCAACCAGGACAAGGACCTCTCCGAGCTCGCCTGGCTGTTCAACATGAACCGCGGCATCTTCATGACGCCGGGCCGCGAGGAGGAGTGGACGCTGTCGGTGACGCACACCGACGCGGCGATCGACGCCTACGTCGCGGTGTTCGACGAGATGGCTGCCGAGCTGACGCGCTAGTGGGCCCGCCGGAATGCTCAGAACTTGCGGACGGGTCTACTAGTGGTTCCTCCGGGCCACTAGGCGAGGAGTGTGGCGAGCCCGTCCGCGTGGACGCGGGTGAGCTCTCCCAGCGGCAGCGAGAGCGCGCCGGCGATCGCCAGCTCGTCCCCGCCGACGATGCCGACGATCGTGGCGGCGGCGCCGAACGCGGCGAACGTGCCGCGCGGGCCGGAGACCACGAACGCCCCCGGGCCCTCGCCGAACAGCGTGGCCTCCGCCGGGTCGACGGTCACCTCGGCGCCCAGGCCGCCGGCCACGCAGCACTCGGCCAGCGCGACGGCGAGGCCACCCTCGGCCACGTCGTGGGCGGAGCGCAGCGCGCCGGAGCGCACGGCCTGCCGGACCGCGGCGTGCACCGCGCGCAGCTCCCCGAGGTCGGCGGCGGGGAGATCGCCCTCCGGCGCCGCGCCGCGCAGCTTGGCCAGCTCGGACCCGGTCAGCGACGGCGCCCAGCCGCGCGCGGCGATCAGCGCGACGGTGTCGCCGGCCTGCGCGAAGCCGAGCCGGCCGGCCCGCGCGGCGTCGGGCAGCTCGCCCACCATGCCGACGACGGGCGTCGGATGGATCGGACCGCCGCCGCCCTCGTTGTAGAGCGACACGTTGCCGCCGACGACCGGCACGCCGAGCGCCCGGCAGGCGTCGCCGAGCCCGGCCACCGCGCGCGTGAGCTGCCACGCGATGTGCGGCTTCTCGGGGTTGCCGAAGTTGAGGCAGTTCGTCAGGCCGAGCGGCTCGGCGCCCACGCACGCGAGGTTGGCCGAGCACTCGAGCACCGCCTCGACCGCGCCGCGGTAGGGGTCGCACGCCACGCGCCGGCCGTTGCCGTCGATCGAGACCGCGAGCGCCGGCCGCCGTCCCCCGTCGGCGTCGAGCATCAGCACGGCGGCGTCGGCCTGCTCGGGCCGGCGCGCGGTGCGCGAGCCGACCAGGCAGTCGTACTGCTCGAACACGGGCCGGCGCGACGCGAGGTTGGCCGAGCCGAGCAGCGCGAGCAGCGTCTCCTGCGGCGCCGCGCCGTCCGCAAGCACGCGCGGCGGCGCGGCGTAGGGCGACATCGCCGGCGGCGCAGGCGCGAGGTCATAGGCCGGGCACTCGTCGACCAGCGCCGGTACCGGCAGGTCGCCCACCACACGGTCGCCGACCAGCACGCGCAGCCGGCGCGAGCCGGTCACCACGCCGATCGCGGTGGCATTGACCTCCCACTTCTCGCACACCGCGAGCACGGCTTCGACCCGCTCGGGCGCGACCACGCAGAGCATCCGCTCCTGAGACTCCGAGATCATGATCTCGAACGGCTCCATGCCGGCCGCGCGCAGCGGCACCTTCGCGACGTCGAGGTCGAGCCCGACCTCGCCCTTGGCCGCCATCTCCGCCGAGGCGGACGTCAGGCCCGCCGCGCCGAGATCCTGCAGCGCCACCAGCAGCTCGCGGTCCAGCAGCTCGAGCGAGCACTCGAGCAGCTTGGCCTCCTCGAACGGGTCGCCGATCTGCACGGTCGGGCGCCTGCTCGCGCCCTCGCCGCCCAGCTCGGCCGACGCGAGCACCGAGGCCCCGCCGATCCCGTCCCGGCCCGTGCGCGCGCCGAACAGGACGACGACGTTCCCGACCCCTGCGGCGGCAGAGCGGATCAGCTTCTCGGTTTCGATCAGTCCCAGGCACATGGCGTTGACGAGGCAGTTCTGTTCATAGGCGGACTCGAAGTAGATCTCGCCCCCCACCGTCGCGACGCCGATCGAGTTGCCGTAGTGGCCGATGCCGGCCACCGTGCGGTCGAGGAGATAGCGCGACCGGGGCGAAGTGCCCGGCTCGCCGAAGCGCAGCGAGTCGAGGATCGCGATCGGCCGCGCGCCGACTGCGAACACGTCGCGCAGGATGCCGCCGACGCCGGTGGCCGCGCCCTGGAACGGCTCCACCGCGCTCGGGTGGTTGTGCGACTCGACCTTGAACGCGCACGCGAGGCCGTTGCCGACGTCGACCGCGCCGGCGTTCTCGCCCGGCCCCATGACCACGCGCGGCCCCTCCGTGGGCAGCGTCCGCAGCAGCTTGCGCGAGTGCTTGTAGCCGCAGTGCTCGGACCACATGAGGCTGAAGATCGCGAGCTCCACCTCGTTGGGCGCGCGAGCCATGAGGGCGACGATGCGCTCGTACTCGGCGTCGGTCAGCCCGAGCTCGGCGTGGCGGCTCACCTGTGCTCGCCGGCGCCTGTGCCGGCCGACGCCTGTGCCGGCCGACGAAGTCGGCTCGGTGAAGTCGGCTCGGTGAAGTCGGTTGGGTGTGCGGCGATCAGCGCGGCCGACTCGAACAGCCGGAGCCCGTCGGCCGAGCCGGTGAGCGGGTCGACGGCGTGCTCGGGGTGCGGCATCAGGCCGACGACGTTGCCGGCACGGTTGCTGACCCCGGCGATGTCGCGCGCCGAGCCGTTGAAGCCGTTGCCGGTCGCGTAGCGCAGCACGACCTGGCCGTTGGCCTCCAGCTCGTCGAGCACCGGGTCGGGCGCCCAGTAGCGGCCGGTCTGGTGCTTGGCGGGGATCGACAGCCGGTCGCCGCGCTCGCACGCGCCGGTCCACTTCGTGTCGGCGTTGACTACGTCGAGCTCGACCTGGCGGCAGACGAAGCGCAGCGACGTGTTCGGCAGCAGCGCGCCCGGCAGCAGCGCCGCCTCGCACAGCACCTGGAAGCCGTTGCAGATTCCGAGCACCAGGCCGCCGTGGCGGGCGAAGCGCTCGACCTCGCCCATCAGCGGCGAGAAGCGCGCGAGCGCCCCGGCGCGCAGGTAGTCGCCGTAGGAGAAGCCGCCGGGGACGATCACGGCGTCGACGCCCTGCAGGTCGTGGTCGCGGTGCCACAGCAGCACGGCGTCGCCGACCAGCGACGCCGCGTGCAGCGCATCGCGCTCGTCGCACGAGCCCGGGAACTGGATGACCCCGAACTTCACGAATGGTCACCCCCGCGGGTCATCCGGACCCTCGTTCTGATGGGAACCATCGGCATCCGGCCGCTGAATTTGGAAGTCCTCCACCAGCGGATTGGCCAGCAGCTGCTCGCACATCGCCGGAAGCTGCGCCGGGTCCTCCACGTCGAGCTCCACGAGCCGCCCGACGTGCACGTTGCGCACGCCCTCGAAGCCGAGCGCCGGCAGCGCGCGCTCGACCGCCTGGCCCTGCGGGTCGAGGATCCCGGCCTTGGGCCGGATCAGGACCCGCGCCCTCACCGCACGCGCTCCAGCCACGCGGAGAACGGCTCCCCCGACAGCTTCTCGTACGCGGTCACGTAGCGCTCGCGCGTGGCAGAGACGACCTCGGCCGGGATCGCCGGCGCCGGCGGCGACTTGTCCCAACCGGTCCCGGCCGCCCAGTCGCGCACGTACTGCTTGTCGAACGACGGCTGGCCCTGCCCGACCGCGTACCGGTCCGCCGGCCAGAAGCGCGAGGAGTCCGGCGTGCACACCTCGTCGCCCAGCGTGAGCGTCCCGTCGCCGTCGAAGCCGAACTCGAACTTGGTGTCGGCCAGGATCACCCCGCGCTCCCGCGCGTGCGCGGAGACCGCCTCATAGACGGCGATCGAGACGTCGCGCAGCCGCTCTGCCAGCTCGCGCGAGCCGACCAGCTCGGCCGCCTGCTCGAGGTCGATCGCCTCGTCGTGCCCCTGCTCCGCCTTCGTCGACGGGGTGAAGATCGGCGCCGGCAGCCGCTCTGACTCCCGCAGCCCGGCGGGCAGCTCGATGCCCGACACCGTGCCCGTGCGGCGGTAGTCCTTCCAGCCCGAGCCGGTGATGTAGCCACGCACCACGCACTCGACCGGAAGCATCTCCAGCCGCTTGACGCGCAGCCCCCGGCCGCGCAGCGCCTCCGGCACCCCGTCGGTGGCCGACACGAAGTGGTTGGGCACGATGCCGGAGGTCAGGCCGAACCAGAGCACCGAGAGCCCGGTGAGCACCTTGCCCTTGTCGGGGATCTCGGTGGGATGGACGACGTCGTAGGTGGAGATGCGGTCCGAGGCGACCATCAGCAGCTCGCCGCCGGCGTCGTAGATCTCGCGAACCTTGCCCTTGGCGAGGAGGGGGAGCGTCACAGCCGCCAGGCTACTTCACAGGTCGTACGGGAAGTCGGTCAGCGTCTCGCACCCGCCGTCGGTGACCACGACCAGGTCCTCGAGCCGGCAACCGCCGTAGCCCTGGCGGTAGCAGCCGGGCTCGAGCGTGATCACATCGCCCGCCATCAGGGTGTCGGGCGAGCGTCCAAGGCCGGGCCGCTCGTGCATATCCAGCCCGACACCGTGACCGAGGCCGTGGAAGTAGCCCTCGCGCAGCACCTCGCCTGCGGGCTTGGTCAGCTGGGTCAGCTTGCCGGCTGCCATGAACGGCTCGCACGAACGCGCGAAGATCGCCGCGCCGTCGGCGCCGGCGCGCACCTCGGGGTAGACCAGCTCCAGCGACGCCTTGGTGAGACGCCAGTACTCGGCCAGCTCGTCGTCGGGCGCGCCGCCGCCTGCGACGAACGTGCGCGTCATGTCCGCCCAGTAGCGCGAGGCGCGGTCGCGCGGCCAGATGTCGACGATCACCGGCTCGCCGGCGGCCAGTGCGCCGTGGCCCGACTCGTGACCGTCGGCGGACTGCGCGCCGTGGGCGACGATGACGTCCCCGGGAAGGTCGCAGTCGTGCTCGTCGCAGACGGCCGTCATGGCGCCACGAATCTCCTCCGAGGTCAGGCCCGCGCGCAGCTCGCGGATCAGCTCCGCGGCGACCGCCATCGCGGCGTCGGCGGCCCGCTGCGCACGGCGGATGCCGTCGACCTGCGTCCCGGTCTTGGTGCGACGGCGCAGCACGAACGTCTCCGGCTCGACGTCGAGCATCACGCCGCCGGCACGCAGGTGATTGGCCACGGCGAGCGGGAACTCGGGCGGCACGGCCGCGTGGCGCAGGCCGAGCTCGCCGCAGGCGCGCAGCGCGATCTCGAGCGAGACCTCGTGCCGCGAGACGCCGCTCGCCAGCAGCTCGTCGGCGCCGAGCGTGGCCGGATCGATCACCTCGATCCCGAGCGCGGCCACCTTGTCGGCGTCGAGCACGCCGACCGTCGCCGCGCGTCGGTCGCCGACTTCCGCGTAGAGGAACGGGTCGATGATCCCGACGGGGATCGCGTGGAACAGATCGGGCGACGCGTCGGGAGCGCCATGGAGCAGGACGTCAGTCATGCGATCACCTCATCCAGTCGCGCCAGCACCTCGGGCACGTGGCGCGTGTAGTGGTCGTAGTCGAAGATCGCGTCGAGGTCGAGGTCGATGCCCGGCTCGGCCTTCAGCAGCGACCGTAGCGGGGTCTGGGTGTCCCACGCCTGCTGCGCGAGCCGCTGGACGGCGCGGTAGGCGTCCTCGCGCCCCATCCCGCCCGCCACGAGCGCGAGCAGCACGCGCTGGGAGAACAGCGCGCCGCAGGTCAGCTCGAGGTTGGCGAGCATGCGGTCGGCGTGGACGACCATGCCGCCCACCACGCGCAGCGCCAGGTGCTGCATGTAGTCCAGCGCGATCGTGGCGTCGGGCAGGATCACCCGCTCGGCGCCCGAGTGCGAGATGTCACGCTCGTGCCACAGCGCGACATCCTCCACCCCCGCCTGCGCGTAGCCGCGCAGCACGCGCGCCAGGCCGGTGATGCGCTCGGTCGTGATCGGGTTGCGCTTGTGGGGCATCGCACTCGAGCCTTTCTGGCCGGCGCGAAACGGCTCTTCCACCTCGCGCACCTCGGTGTGCTGCAGGTGGCGGACCTCGGTCGCGAAGCGCTCGAGGCCGGCGCCGGCGAGCGCGATCGCCTGCAGCACCTCGGCGTGGCGGTCGCGCGGCACGACCTGGGTGGAGACCGGCTCGGCGGCCAGACCGAGCGCGTCGAGCACCCGGCGCTCGTACTCCGGCCCGAGCGTCGCGTAGGTGCCGACCGCGCCCGAGACCGCGCCGGTCGCCGCCTGGTCGAACGCGCGCGCCAGGCGCGCGGCGTTGCGGTGCGCCTCGAACGCGAAGCCGGCGAGCTTGAGGCCGAACGAGGTCGGCTCGGCATGCACGCCGTGCGTGCGCCCGACGCACACGGTGCCGGCGTGCTCCTGCGCGCGCTCCGCGAACGCCGCGGCCAGCGCCCGCGCGCCCGGTACGATCACGTCCCCGGCCCGGCGCAGCTGCAGCGCGAGCGCGGTGTCGAGCACGTCGGAGGAGGTCAGGCCGTAGTGGATCCAGCGCCCCGCCTCGCCCGCCGAGGCCCCCAGCACGTCGACGAACGCGGCCACGTCGTGATCAGTGACCCGCTCGCGCTCCTTGACCGCCTCGACGGTGAAGGTGGCCGTGCGGATCGCCTGCAGATCCGCCTCGGCAGGGCCGTCGAGCGCCTCGGCGGCGGCCACCTCGACGTCGCGCCAGGCGGTCATGCGCGCCTCGTCGGTCCAGACGGCGCCGATCTCGGCTCGGGTGTAGCGCTCGATCATCGCGATGAATGAAAGCGGACACGCACGCTTGAGCGCCTGGCCGGCTTGACCGATGACCTCCGCGATGGACGCTCGTCGGACTCTCGGCCCCGGGCGCCGCGGCCCCGCCGCGCGCTTCGTGCTGCCGCTGATCATCGTGGTCGCCGCGGTCGTGGTCCACGTGCTCGTCGTCGCCCAGGGCGAGCGGCGCGAGCGCACGCAGGTCGGCGCGCATGCCGCCCGCGTGGCCGACGCCCTCGAGCGCCGGGTCGACGCCTACGGCGGCGTGCTCTACGGGGTGCGCGGCCTGTTCATCGCCTCGAAGGACATCACGACGGCGGAGTTCCACCGCGGGCACGACGCGGGCGACGTCGAGCGCCGCTACCCCGGCGTGAAGGTGGTCGGGTACGCCGAGCTGGTCACGCCCAAGGACATCGCGCGGCGCACCGCCGAGCTGCGCCGGAGCGGGCTGCGGTATGCGCGCTTCTCCGTCCACCCCGCGCCCGCGGGTGCCCGGGTGGCGCCGATCACCTACCTGGAGCCCAAGACGGGCAACGAGCCGGCCCTCGGCCTCGACTTCCTGAGCGAGCCGCGGCGGCGCGCGGCGTTCGAGCGCACCCTGGTCTCGGGCCTGCCGGAGGCGACCGCGCCCGTGCGCCTGATCCAGGAGCAGGACCGGCAGCGCGGCTTCCTGATCATGCTCTCCGTCAGCGGTGCGGACGGCAAGCCCGTCGGCGCCGCCTACGCCGCCTTCCGCATGGGCGACCTCGTCGACCGCATCGTGCCGCGCGAACGTCGCGGCGCCGGCGTCGAGCTCTACGACCGCGGCCCGTCCACTGCGCCGCCGAAGCCGCTCGACCGCGCCGAGCTCACCTACGACGACGACCGCAACCCGGACCGCGATGCGCTGCGAGCCGCGTCTGCGCCGTTCGGCAGCCGCACCGTCAGCTTCGACGTCATGGGCCGCCGGTGGGCGCTCCACTACGCGCCGGACCACAGCCTCGCTCCGAGCAACCAGGCGCTGCTGAACTGGCTGCCGCTGATCGTCGGCGCCGTGCTGGCCGCGCTCGCCGCCTGGCTCCTCGGCGCGTCGCTGCGCACCGAGCGCCGCGCGGTCGCGCTCGCCGAGCGGATGACGCAGAGCGTGCGCGAGAGCCAGACCGACCTCGCCCGCTCGAACGCGGAGCTCGAGCGCTTCGCCTACGTCGCCTCGCACGACCTGCGCGAGCCGCTGCGCACGATCACCGGCTTCCTCGGCCTGCTCTCGCGCCGGCATCGCGAGCGGCTCGACGACGAGGGACGCGAGTTCATCGACCTGGCCGCCGCCGGGGCCAGGCGCATGGACTCCCTGATCGCCGAGCTGCTGGAGTACTCGCGCACCGGACGCGGCGAGACGACCGCCGAGCCGACCGACCTCGAGGCCGCCTGGAGCGTCGCCGTGCGCAACCTCTCCGCCGCGACCGCCGAGACCGGCGCCGAGGTGACGGCCGGACCGCTGCCGGTCGTCATGGCCGACCGCGGCGAGATGGTGCAGGTGCTGCAGAACCTGCTCGGCAACGCGCTCAAGTACCGCGGCGCGGCGGCGCCTCACATCCACGCCGAGGCGGTCCGCCGCGGCGACGAGTGGGAGATCTCCGTGACCGACGACGGCCCCGGCATCGACCCGCGCCACCACGAGCGCATCTTCGTCCTGCTCCAGCGCCTGCACCGCCAGGACGAGGTGGAGGGCACCGGCATGGGGCTCGCGATCTGCAAGAAGATCGTCGAGCATCACGGTGGGCGCATCTGGGTGGAGTCAGGCGAGGGAGAAGGCGCCCGCTTCACGTTCGCGCTGCCGGCGGCGACGCCGGCGCCGGTGCCGATCGCCACTTGAGGCTCGTGACGGCGGCGGTTGCGCGGCGCGCCGGCGTTCGTGTGCCGTCTGACGCGGTGGGCGGTCGTGGTCGGCGGCGCTGCCGGGCGTGCAACCCGCATGTTTCTCCGGCAAGAGCGCGGTTGCTCGAATCAGCGGTCAGCGGCACCGCCCGGTCGGGGATGGCAACGCAACCTCCACCGGAAGGCCTGATTTCGCATGCGCCCTGGTGGCTGGCTCGGCATCGCGCATCCCGGTGGTCGACCCGGAGGTGGCAGGAGCGGTTGGATACGGTTGCTCCAAGAATGAGACTCGAGCATGGCCTTGCGCTCCTACCCGCGATCGTCGTCGTCCTATTTTAGCCTTGCCTACCACGGACCTTACGAACTACCACTTGCCCTTGGAGTCGTTCTGGGCTGCGGTTTTCTGGTTCGCTCGCTCATCGCGCGACTGTCACGTCGACGAATACATTGATTGAACTGCTCATTGATGGGCCGACGGTTCTTCCCGCTCATCCCGGAACGCTTTCATCCGGCGGCTTGGAAGCTCCTGCTCTTGAGTGCGCTTGTGGGTGCGGTTGGAGCAGGAATCAACGGGCACTGGGCGCTGATTGTCGGCTGTGCGACGACGTGCATCGATGCCGGAAGCCCCGGTCCTTCGTCCGGCGTTCTGCGACCACGTGCTCGGCTGCATCCCGCTCGGGCGACCGGCAAGGTCGAGGGACGTGACGAGCGCCGTGCTGTTCGCCGCCGCGCCGCTGTCGGCTCCATGACCGGCGCGAGCCTGGTGGTGGTCGTGGGCTGGGCGGCGCAGTGACCCGCGCGGTCACGGCTCCCGCAGCCACACCTCGCGGTCGCAAAGGGCGTCGTCGCCGGGATGGTCGCGCAGCAGCGCGTCGAGCGCGCCGATCATGCGCCCGACCGTGTCCATGGCTCGAGGGAACCTGCGCGCCGCGACGCAGATCAACCCGCAGTTGACGGTTCCCGCGCGCGCCGCAGCGGCGAGCAGCGGACGGAAGTCGCCCACGTTCTCGGTCACGATCGCCCGCCGGCCGCTGGTCGCGAAGTGCACCTCGTCGGCCAATCCCCGCAGCTCGGGTCGTTCGCTCACCGCGATCACGTCGTGGTCGCGACGGCGAAGCTGCTCGGCGATCTCCGGGGTGTAATGCTCGTCCAGCAGCAGCCTCACGCGAGCGCGTCCTGCGCCCGCTCCCACCGTTCCTCCTCGAGTGCCGCCAGGTCGCGCCCGCGTTCGATCCACGCGTCGACCTCATGTCGATGCTCGCCGTAGTACCCGAGCGCCACGTCGACGATCCGGCGCGGAATCCGAAGGTAGCCGGCGGCCTCGTCGGACTTGCCGTCGTTGTGCCGAACGGTCTCGACGACCTCCCACACGTCGAGCCCGGTCCCGATCAGCGCAGGGCGGCGCCCCATTGGACCGTCGACGAAGTGCACGCCGGGGTGATCGTCCATCCGCAGTCCCTCCTCGACGTACCGCTCGGCGAGCGCGCCCTTGCGCGTGCCGGAGATCGACGCGCGCCGATCCAGGCGATCGAGCGTCGGCGGCGGGACACGAAGCGAGAGGTACCCGGACCGAGCCATGTACCACACCGTACCACGGCGCGAGGCGACGACGGCCTAGGACCGCTCACGCGAAGCGACGCGACTCATGCCGGAGCGGGCGATCCGCGCGTTGCGGGAGGTCGTAGAGCTCAAGCGTGGTGGCTCCGGCCTCGAGCTTCGCGATGAGCTCGCGCTCGTGCGCCTCCCGCGCCCGGGCGCGCTCGATCGCGCAAAGGGCGTGCGCGGCGGGCACGACGACCACGCCGTCGGAGTCGCCCACGACGATGTCCCCGCGGCTGACGCGAACGCCGCCCGCGGTCACGGGCTCGCCGAGCCGCCCGGGGTGCCGCTTGCCGGTCCCGCGCGGTGAGATGCCGCGGGCGAAGACCGGGAAGCGCCGCCTGGCCAGGGCATCGATGTCGCGCACCGCCCCGTCGATGACCAGTCCTCGGAGTCCACGGGTGTGCGCGGCGACGGCGAGGATCTCGCCCCAGTGGCCGGCTGGGGCGCCCTGCGCGTCGACCACGAGCACGTCGCCGGGCGCCGCGGCGGCGACGGCGTGGTGCAGCACGAGGTTGTCGCCGCCCACGCCCGCGACGGGAAAGGCGGGGCCGAGCAGTCGCGCCCCGGACCAGCTCGCGCGCAGCCCGGCGTCGCAGACGCACTCGGCGCCGGCGACCTCCGCCAGCGCAGCGACGCTCGGATCAGCCATGCTCGGCGCCGCACTGCAAGCGGTGATAGCCCTGCTGAGCGCGCGCGGCCCGCAGTGTCGCGCCCTGCCCGACCGCGTGCACGATGCGCGCCTCGGCGTCGGCGATCTGCTGCGCATCGGCCAGCAGATCGGGCGCCCGCCCGGCGGGGATCGCCACGACACCGTCCGCGTCGCCGCGGACGAGATCCCCCGGCGCCACGCAGACGCCGCCAAGCGCGATCGGCTCGCCGACGGCCGGCAGCCGGACGCGCTCCTTGCCCTTGCGCATGAACGGCGCCCGGGCGAACAGCGGGAAGCGGAGCGCCCGGGCTTCGGCGACGTCCCGGCACGCGCCGTCGACGACCGCGCCGCCGACGCCGCGGGCGAGGGCGACCCGGCTCATGATCGCGCCCCACACCGTGCAGTCGACGCGCCCGCCGTTGTCGATGACCACCACCGACCCGGCAGGGACGTCGTCGAGGAAGTCGCCCACGCTCGCCTCCCCGGCACTGCGGGCGGGGACATAGCGCACGGTGAACGCCGGCCCGCAGCAGCTCGCCCCGGCCGCGAGCCCGCCGACGCCCGTCACACAGCCGGCCAGGCCGTGGCGATCCAGCGCATCGGCGATCGTCGCCGTGCCCAGCCGCTCCCAGGCCGCCACGCTCGTGCTCATCGCTGCTCGAGCTCGAGACGGGCGTCGTCGAGCACGTCCTTCAGTCGCCTCCCCGCCCGCAGCTCGCCCGCAAGCCCGGCCTCGCGCGCGCTCAGCGCCTCGCCGGCGCCAAGCACCCGCTCCACCGCGTCCGCGGGCACGAACGCGACGCCGTCGCGGTCGGCGAGGACGACGTCGCCCGTGCCCACCGTCAGCCCGCCGAACTCCACGGGAGCGCCGACCTCGAGCTGCGCGAGGCGCCCGCGCGCGGTGACGGGCACCACCGAGCGCGCGCACACCGGGAAGCCCAGCGCAGCCATCTCCTCGACATCGCGGCACGCCCCGTCGACGACCACGCCGCGCACCCCACGCAGCGACGCGGCAAGGCTCAGCAGGCCGCCCCAGCACGACACCCCGACGTCACCCCCGTTGGCCAGCACCAGCACGTCGGCGGGGCTCGCCCGCTCGATCGCGTCGACCGCGACATGCGTCGACGCGACCTGCTCATCGACCCGGCCCAGCCGCACGGTCAGCGCGCGTCCCGCGAACGTCGGCGCAGGCCACACGGGGCGCACCCCGGCCACCCCCGGCGGCAGCTCCGCCTCGTCCAGCGCATCGCTGACCAGCGTGCTTGCGAGCGCGGCGAAGCGGGCGAGCGTGACGTCGAGGAGCTCCATGGCGCGCCATGACACCACCGCCGAGCGATACCGTCCAAC